>CALLBH010000137.1 GCA_938001945.1 uncultured Robiginitomaculum sp. | reverse complement strand
TTTATCGGAGTTGACCATATAGAGCGGCGGCTTAGCGGCCAGCGCGGCTTTTAAATCGGCCTGCATTTCGGCGTTGCCAACAATCAGTTTTTCAAGTGCGCCAATTCCGGAATTGGGGTTAAAATCGAGCGCGTCGCCATGTTTAGCGAGGAAGTCTTCGAGATAGACCGAGACGAAATGACCAAAGATGATCGGGTCAGAGACCTTCATCATTGTCGCTTTCAAATGGACCGAGAACAGCACGCCATCAGGCGTCGTTTCGACTTCATTCTTGATATAGGCGCGCAAAGCTTTGGCTGACATAAATGTGCCGTCAACGATTGTGCCCTCTTCATAGGTTAGGCCGTCTTTGAGGACGCGCTCGCTGCCATCTTTGCCCGTGAAGACAATTTTAGCGCCGCCAGCCTGCGCCGCCGAAATGGTGAGGGATTTTTCATTGGCAAAGAAATCATTGCCGGGCATGGAGGCCACGGTGGTTTTATTATCCGCCGTCCACTCGCCCATGCGGTGCGGGTTTAATTGAGCATAGGTCTTTACGGCTTTGGCGGCGCGGCGGTCTGAATTGCCTTCGCGCAGAACAGGGTTCACGGCAGAGCCTTTGACGCGGTCATATTTGGCGCGCACAGCTTTTTCATCGTCTGTGGCGGGATCGGCGGGGTAATCCGGGATCGGGTAGCCTTGGGATTGGAGCTCGGCAATTGCCTCCTTGAGCTGCGGGACAGAGGCGGAGATATTCGGGAGTTTGATGACATTGGCATCCGGCGTTTTCACGAGCTGCCCCAGCCCCGCGAGGTCATCAGCGACGCGCTGCTCGGCAGATAAAAGATCAGGGAACAATGACAAAATTCGGCCCGCCAGAGAAATATCGCGGGTCTCAATTTTGATCCCGGCGGCGCGCGCAAAAGACGAAATGATCGGCAGCAGCGAATTGCGGGCCAGTTCGGGCGCTTCGTCAACGATGGTATAAATGATATCGGGCGTCGTCTGTGTCATAGTAGAGCCTTTGGGCATGTGAAGTGATAGCGTTCCGCATGATAAATCTGCAGAAGTCGTCAGTATGTATATTCCAGTCCGCACTATGTATATAAGCGCGCTGCGTTTTCAACTTATAATCAAAAAAGCTTAGCGGATATAATGCGGCCCGCTATGCAGCTCCTCCATTATCCGTTATCGTCTCGCTATGTCTCGTGATCTCATCAATTCTATCTGCGCGCAGTTTCCGGGAGCGGAAGTTTCCGATCCTTGGGGCGATGGCAAAGATGGAGCGCGCCACGACGCGTGGAAAGTTGGCGGCAAAATGTTTGCGTCCATTGGCGTGAAAGCGCTCGGCGTATCGGTTAAAACCGACAGCATAGAGACCGCGCAAATGCTAATCGATGTCGGCGTGGGCGTTAAAGCGCCCTATTTCCATCGCTCTTGGGTCTTGCTCCCTATGGATACAGATGAGGCCGAGCTGCGCCATCGCATCGAAAAATCATATACGATCATTCGCAGCAAATTGACTAAGAAAGCACAAGCAGCTCTTGGCGAGTACCAATAATGAGCGGGCTGCGGCTAAATCAAGTGACGCTCGGCGCGATAGACATGGCCGAGAGCATCGTGTTTTATCAGCGTCTTGGCCTGACTCTCATTGTCGACAGCGCCCCGCGTTACGCCCGCTTTGAATTCCCGACTCCGCCAAATGGCGGCGAGCCCGCAACATTGTCTTTAAGCGGAGCCGAAAAAGGGTGGACAGCCCCTGAGGGTTACCCGCTTATCTATCTCGAGGTTGATGACGTTGAAACGTTTTTAAAAGACTGTGCCCTAACCGCGCTGTCCCCGCCTGAAATGAAATCCTATCTCTGGCATGAAGCCGATATTCTCGACCCCTCCGGCAATCGCCTACGCATCTATACCGCCGGCAAAGCTCGCCGCTTTCCGCCGTGGCGCATTACGGATTAGCCCGACAGATATTCAAATCCAAAACAACAAAAAGCCGCGAAGATTGCTCTTCGCGGCTTAAATTTTTGAATGCTATGAACCGCTAGAATTTATAGCGCCCTTGAATGATAAAGCGGCGATCATTCTCATAGAAGGCCCGCGCTTGACGGTTACCAGCAGCATCATATTGCAGCTCAGTCTCTGTCACTTCAGATGTCAAATTCACACCCTGAATACCAATTTGGAAGTTATCCGTGATGTTATATTTGAATGACGCATCCAGTTGCCCTGTGTCGTTATGATATGCAGGCAACCGCGTAATTACATCGAGTGTAGTCAGCAAGAACTCTGAACGCCAGTTATATGCAAGACGGGCCTCAATAGTATCGTTTTCATATAGACCTACTAAGTTAACCGTATGCTCCGATAAATTCTCAAGGTCTGAAACTGTGAATTGATCTTGGAAATCTTGCTGTCCGCTCGCACGGTTCGAGTCAGCCGAAGTATTCGGAAAAGCTTCTTGCCTGATATAAGTATAGTTGGCTTGAATACCAAATCCACTCATCCATCCCGGTAATTCGTCGTAAAATTGCTGATAAGCAATCTCGTAACCGGACACTTCACCATCGCCGTTGTTAACAGCTCCCTGGAAAGGAAAGCCTGAAACAGATGTGAACCCAGCTCCGCCAGCTTCTAAATCTCGCGTACCAATGATTACATCTGAAATTTCTTTGTAAAATGCCGATACTGTAACCGATCCTACATCATCAAAATACCACTCAAGAGATGCATCAAGATTATTTGAACGTGTTGGCTGTAATTGTGGATTTCCGCCTTGCTCATTTAACTGAATGAGATCGACGATTCGATTTCCGGATTGTGTCATTGTCACCGGATCAACGACAATACCTGAGTCATCAGTTGTAAAATCCGCATTAATATTTCGCGCTGCGCGAAGCTGTCCGACATCCGGTCGGAAAATGCCTTGGGAGGCAGCCAATCGGACAATCACGTCTTCGGTAACACCGAGTTTCACATTTACCGATGGTAAAATATCCACAAAGTCGTTCTGGAATGAAACATCACCCGACTGAGTTTGTAGTGTAGCACACGCCTCGGCTGCTGCGACCGTAAAGGAAGTTGTCACAGTTGTACTTGCTGTAGGGTCACACTGGCTATTGGGTTGATATTGAACAAAACCACTAGTGTCGATTTCGGTCTGGATGATTCGAACACCATAATTGCCTTCAACAGACATGCCGCCTAAGCCTTCGACAGAGTCTTGGCCAAAATCGACACGTGCATAAATTGCATTTGTGGTTTCAGTAACGTCGGAAATCTCGGATGGATTGAATAATCCATCAGCACGCTCACCGCGCAAGTGACCACCATACCCTGAGTAATCACCAGCATTAAGAGCGCGAAGCAAAGCCGCATAATCAGAGACAAGGTCTGCGCTTACAAACTGGAAGGTGTCCGCACCACGTAGAACATCACCACGATGGAAATTATCATAAGTATATGTTTCAAAGTTCTGCGGGGTGTCAGCAGCTGTTACAATACCGCCATTCCACGCCTCAGATACATTGCCCCAATTGTAGTTAGACCATTTTGTTAGCTGCTCACGCTCAGCAAAACGGTATCCGAAACGAACTGAATTGAACCATCCATCACTGTCAAAGTCATATTCTGCATCACCACGGAACGCGATTTCTTCACCGACAGAGTCTTCAAAGTGATCCATCGCAGCACGCCAATAAATATGTTCAGGGCTCGTGAAGCTATCAATACTTGCGGGACGGGACGGATTGAGAAGATACTCCACCGTCGGAATGTCGCCCCGTAGGTCATAGGCAATATCAACATATTGGCCTGCGAATGCGGAGACATCTGAGTTTTGGGTCTCTGCATCAACAAATTGTAAATCAAAGTTAAACTTCCACTGATCATTCGGTGTAAATTTATAATTTAAGCTGTAGTCACTCGTTAAGGTATCTGTATCTGACACGCGGGTTGCTGAAGTTTGACGAATACCATCCCGACCTGTCCACCCGGTCTGACTTGATGAGATCACGCCATTATCAAAGAGACGGTTTACAGGGATGCGTGTTCCCGGGTTATCCCGGTCAATATGTACATCACCCGTAAATGGTGACGTCGACCCCTCGCGAGAGAAGATAGAGCGACGTTCGCCCGGATCTTCTTCGGATTGTAGTGTATGCTCTGTCCAAGCATTGGACGCATCGGAACGAATGAATTGAGCTGTTGCCAGATGACGCCCGTCATTGGATTGCCATTGACCGGCTAAAGCGATCCCCAAACGATCACGATCAAATTGCTGACGCGCGATATTCATACCTGCTGGCGCAGCAATATTATCAGCAGCATTAGGGTCGCCAACATTGTTCACACCGAAGCCTGAAGTAATTTGTCCGAAACCATTGTCACTTGGCGTATAACCATAGAACGGCGCAACACGAACTGCATCAGATCGTGTTTTTAGATTTGAGAATGAGATATTCCCCAACACGCCAAATTCGCCCATCGCCGTATCCCAACGATATGTACCTAATATTGAGCCTGCGGGTGACCATTCTTCCTCAAGGTCCGCATATGTCCCTTCTGCAGAGACCACAAATGTGTTCCCGGCGCGATCAAATGGGACAAGCGTTTTTAGATTAACGACACCGGCAATACCGCCTTCGATCATATCTGCAGTCTGGTTTTTAAACACATCAACGCCGCCAACAAGTTCTGGTGGAACATCTTGGAAGCCTAACGCACGGCCATTATTCGCCGTAAAGGCGTCACGGCCGTTAAATTCGGAGCGCACATATGTCAGGCCACGAACAACAACGCCAGAGCCTTCGACGTTAAAGTGATCTGGGTCATCGCCGGCTGCGAAACGTGAAATTGAGATTCCGGGGACGCGCTGCAAAGCTTCGAGAACAGAAACATCAGGAAGTGAGCCAATATCATCGGCTGTGATTGAGTCGACAAAGGTATCTGCGTCGCGCTTGATGTCTTGGGCGTTTTGAAGGGACTGGCGAATACCAGTTGCAACAACTTCGTCTTCATCGCCTTCGCTGGTCTGCGCAAATGTTGGCATTGCCATAAGTAGCGCGCCCATTGCGATTGCCGAAACGCCATATTGGCGGGAGCGGCGTGTTAAAAAGGTAGATGCAATTACCTTGTTTTGTATGTACATAAATGTCCCCTACGGATGATATTATTCTTTATTTACGACCGAGACTCGCAAAACGAGACTCGCTTGTTAGCAAACAAGGCCAAAATGACAGCGTTGTCAATGACGCAATCTTCACGAAGTCAAAAAATCGACATTTGCGTTATTTTTGCAACAGTTTTCTGACAATTGGTTATCTTTGTCGCAATTAAGAGCATTGCGCAAAGCGTCAAAAATGCGTTTAGTGGCGCAAAACTAATCTATAGGGGTAAAAATTGGCTCAGGTAAGAGATAAGGACGCGGATAAAGCCGTTCGGCGTGTTGTGATCGTTGGCGGCGGCACTGCAGGATGGATGAGCGCAGCCGGAATGGTGTCTGTACTTTCTAAACTCAACCTCTCAATTACACTCATTGAATCAGACGCGATTGGAACAGTTGGCGTCGGCGAGGCAACCCTGCCTCATATTCGGTTTTTCAACCAAAAGCTTGGAATTGATGAAAATGAACTCATGGCCGCAACGCAAGCGACTTATAAATTAGGTATCGAGTTTAAAAATTGGGGCAATATCGGCGACAGCTATATTCATCCCTTTGGTGACTTTGGCGTACCGATTAACCGCGTGCCATTTCATCACTACATTACTCGCGCGATTAAAACCGGACACGATATAGACTTAGATGAGTACTCCTTGCCCGTCATGGCCGCGCGCGGCGGAAAATTCACACTTCCATCCCAAGATATGAATTCCGTCATGTCGACATACGGATATGCCTATCAATTTGACGCGACATTATATGCCCGCTTCCTGCGCAAGTTCTCAGAAGGCAAAGGCGTTACCCGCCAAGAAGGCAAAGTCACATCGGTCACGCAAAATCCGGAAAATGGCTTCATCACCTCTGTAACACTAGAGTCAGGTCAGCAAATCGACGGTGATATATTTATCGATTGCACTGGCTTTCGCGGCCTGCTGATTGAGCAAACTCTTAGAACAGGCTTTGATGATTGGAGCGAATACTTGCCCTGCAACCGCGCCGTTACAGTAGGCAGCGAGCCGATTGGCTCTGCCGGGCCGTACACTCGCGCGAGCGCAAAAGCCGCTGGGTGGCAATGGCGCATCCCGCTCCAGCACCGCATTGGCAATGGCTATGTCTATGCCAGTGATTATATGAGCGACGACGAAGCTGCGGCATCTCTCTTAGAAGACGTTGATGGACCGCTTCGCGGTGAGCCGCGTCATCTAAAATTTGTGTCCGGAATGCGCAAAGCCAGTTGGAATAAGAATTGTATCGCGGTCGGGCTATCGGGCGGATTTCTGGAACCCTTAGAAAGTACAGGGATTTATCTAATTCAAGAAGCGATTACGAATTTCATCGAGCTCTTCCCGACCCGCGACTGCCCGGACGCCGAGCGCGATGAATATAACCGTATAATGGATTTATCATTCGAGCGCGTGCGTGATTTTCTGATTTTACATTATGTCGCAACGCAGCGCACAGATAGTCCATTTTGGAAATATTGCAAAGACATGCCCATCCCGGATAGTCTGCGGCACAAAATGGATCTCTTTAAAAACTCCGGACGCGTCGTGTCTTATGAATTAGGCGCTTTTAAATTTCCCAGCTGGCTTGCGGTTTATTATGGCCAAGGCATTATCCCGGCTCACGTTGACCCCGTTAGCGCGCACATGCCCCTTAGCGCGCTTCCCGGTGAGTTATCCCGTCTCAAGAGCATAATTGGCGTAGCCGTCAGCAAAATGCCAAACCATACAGATTATATCGCAGCGCACTGCGCGGCTGATCCAGCCATCGTGATGTAAAATGAGCAAGGCGCAACACATCATAATTGTCGCAAGCGATTTGTCAGGCTACATGGCCGCCGCATATTTGGCGCGCATGCTGCCGGCATCTGACTATGAGTTTACCTTGGTACGCGCCGGAGAGCTGCGCGCCGCCGCGCTTTTCGGCGTAGCCCACCCTGATCTTCGCAGGTTTAATAAAACACTTCAGATTAACGAAGTCGACTTCATTACCACATGCAACGCAACCTTTCGTCTTGGCGTTACCGTTAGCGGCTTTGGCAAAGCGCCATATAAGAGGACGTTCTCGCAATATGGCGTGCCCATCGATGGTGCAGGGTTTTATGATGCGCTGCTCGCAAATAACCACAGCCCGCACCCAGCTGACCTTGAGCAATATAACCTGCCGGCGGCAATGATACAGGCCGGCAAATTCACGCTGCCCGCAGATAGCTCTAAGCCTATCCTGTCAGATTTTGATTACGGTTATTGCTTTGACACCCGCAGTTACGCTGAGATGCTCTGCGAGTGCACGATGAGGTTTGGCGTCAAAATAATCGATAGCCCGTCCGTACGACTAGACGCAGATAATACACACGTCATACTTGATGATGACCGGGTGCTACAGGCGGATTTAATTGTTGACGCTACAGCCAGCCAGACAAATGTTCAGCGCGAAAGTTGGCAAGATCAAATGCCGTTTTCATCTTATACCGTCAGCCATTCTGATGGCGGACCTAAGTCCCTAAGTCTCGCGCCTGAGCTGCGCGCAGGCGCAGACATTGTGTCGCTCAGTTATGATTTACAACACAGCACAACTAAAGTCACATTTGGTCAGTCTGGAGATATAGAATTTCGCCCGGGCCGCGCGGCCACGGCTTGGACAGGCAATGTCGTGCGCCTAGGCCTTAGCGCCATGACACTTTTTCCGGTTGACGCTAACTTAACGCAGATTGCGCAAATTGATATTGAACGCCTTGTCGAATTATTCCCTCCCAACCTATCCGCGCCAATAGAACGCGAAGAGTATAATCGCCGTACATCCGAATTTTACGATCGTATGCGCGATTTTGCTTCACTTCATTTAAAAACAGCTCGGACGCAGGGCGATATATGGGATAGATTAAGCGCCATGGCGCTCCCCCTAGACGCCGCCTATAAGTTATCCCTATTCTCAGCTTGCGGGCGCATCGCCGTGTTGGATGAAGAATCCATCCTCAAGGATAGCTGGCACGCTATGCTGCTTGGGCATGACATTATTCCTGCGCGCGCAAGCCGTATGGCGATGAATGTGACGGCCGCGCAACTGGATGCAAATCTGAAGCGGCTATCAGATTTTATTTCCCGCGCCGTAAGCGCTATGCCATCACAAGAAGACTTTATTGCGCGGCACTGCCCCGCTCCAAACAGGACATCGCGCTGATGCAAGATAATGCAATCAAAGATATCGTAATTGTCGGCGGCGGTACAGCTGGGTGGATGTGCGCCTCAGCCCTATCGCGTATGCTGGGCGATAAGCTAAACATCACCTTAGTTGAGTCAGAGCAAATCGGCACGGTCGGGGTCGGCGAAGCGACCATCCCGAATATTGCGCAGTTCAACCAAATGCTCGGCATTGATGAGGCCGAATTTATGGCCGCCACACATGGCACATTTAAGCTGGGAATTGAATTTGTTGATTGGGGTCAAATTGGCGAGAGCTATCTGCATCCTTTCGGTAATCACGGCATAGATATGGATGGCGTGTCCTTTCATCAATATTGGGGTCGCCTGCGCGCTAGCGGTGATACAACACCAATAGAGGAATACTCCCTGTCTGCGGCCGCAGCGCGCGCGAGTAAATTCATTCATCCCAAAGCCGACCCGCGATCCATTTTAAGCCATATGTCTTATGCCTACCAGTTCGACGCTACTGCCTATGCAGCATATCTAAGCAAATACGCGCAAGCGCGCGGTGTCAAGCGCATTGAGGGGTTGGTTGAGCACGTCACCCAAGATCAGAATTCAGGCTTTATTACCTCCGTTAAACTGCAAGATAACCAAGACATTCGCGGTGACCTATTCTTTGACTGTACAGGGTTTCGTGCGCTGTTAATCGGCAAGACACTCGGCGTTCCCTATGAAGATTGGAGTCACTGGCTCCCCTGTGATAGCGCGCAGGCAGTGGCTTGCGACATTAATGGCCCCGTCATCCCTTATACTCGCGCCACAGCGCGCAGCGCCGGATGGCAGTGGCGTATCCCAACACAGCACCGCACCGGCAATGGCCATGTCTATTGCAGCGCCTATATGAGCGACGACGAAGCTGGGCATATTTTGATGGATAATTTGGACGGAGTGCCGCATATGGATGTGCCCAAACAGCTTCGGTTTAAAACGGGAAAGCGTCAAAAATTATGGGATAAAAATGTTGTTGCACTTGGCCTATCCGGCGGTTTTTTAGAGCCGCTGGAAAGCACCTCAATATACCTTATCCAAGCAGGTATTTCGCGGTTTATGGCGCTCTTTCCCGATAAATCTATGCCGCGCATAGATCGCGACGAATATAACTCATTGCTGGATAAAGAATTTGACCAAGTGCGTGATTTTCTAATCTTGCATTATGTCGCAACAGACCGTGATGACAGTTCCTTTTGGAATTATGTGCGCGCGATGGATATTCCTGAAAGCCTAACCCGCAAAATTGATTTGTTTAAATCTAGCGGGCGGTTCTTTCGTTATGATGGAGAGCTCTTCACCGATACGAGTTGGATAGCCGTCCTTCTGGGGCAAAATATAATTCCGCAGCGTTATGACCCCATCGTAGATACGTTGGATTTGGAGCGCGTCAAAGACAGTCTTGGTTCAATGTACGGCGCGATGCAGAATGCAGTGAAATGCATGCCAAGCCATCAAGACTACATCGCTAAATTCTGCCCCTCACCGCTTAGAGTAAATTCATGACCGATCTTGCTGTAAAAAAAATTGTTATTGTCGGCGGCGGCACAGCTGGATGGATGAGCGCCGCGGCGCTGTCTAGCATCATGGGCAACAGCGTCGATGTGCATCTCGTCGAGAGCGAAGCCATTGGCACAGTCGGCGTCGGCGAAGCGACCATCCCTCAAATTCAGCTCTTTAATAAATTGCTCGGCTTTGATGAAAACGAATTCATCAGGACGACCCAAGCCACGTTTAAGCTTGGCATTGAATTTGTGAATTGGGGTAAAATCGGCGATAGCTATATTCATCCTTTCGGCAAATTTGGCGTAGATATGGACGGTATACGTTTCCATCATCATTGGCTACGATCACGTGCCATGGGCAATACTTCGCCCGTTGGCGATTACTGTCTTCAGGTCAAAGCAGCTTATAGCCAAAAATTTCAACGCCCCGAAAACATCCCTGGTTCTCCCATAAGCAACATAGATTATGCCTTTCAATTCGATGCAGGACTTTACGCTAAATTTATGCGTGTCCACGCTGAGAAGAGCGGCTGCAAACGGACTGAGGGACGTATCGTCACTGCCAATCAAGACGCGCAGAACGGTCATGTCACATCCGTCGTTCTCGAAGATGGCCGCGAAATCGAAGGTGATTTCTTTATAGACTGTTCAGGTTTTTTCGGCCTTCTAATTTCTAAAGCGCTGGGCAATGGATATGTCGATTGGACCAAGTGGCTTCCCTGTGACCGTGCCGCTGCGATCCCGTGTAAAAAGGTCGCCGACGCCTTGCCCTACACGCGCGCAACCGCCAAAGAAGCAGGGTGGCAATGGCGTATCCCGCTGCAACACCGCACCGGGAATGGATATGTCTATTGTAGCAAATTCATTGATGATGATGCCGCGCTAAACAGCCTTATGGATGACATTGACGGCGCGCCTCTTGCAGATCCGAAAATGATTAAATTCACCACAGGTCACCGCACGAAGTTCTGGGATAAAAATGTACTTTCGCTCGGCCTTGCCGCAGGCTTTATGGAGCCGCTGGAGTCAACCTCAATTCATATGATTCAAACAGGGCTGTCACGCCTCATGACAGTCTTTCCTGATAAGACATTCAATGACGCAGATCTGCATCATTACAACGCCGAGACATTACAAGAATATGAAAGCGTTCGTGACTTTCTGGTGCTCCATTACAGCGCCACGCAGCGCGATGACACGCCATTTTGGCGGCATTGTCAGCAGATGGACATTCCGGATACGCTCAAACGAAAGCTCGAATACTACAAACAAAATGCCCGCATTCACCGCGCCAATGATGAGCTCTTTACCGAGACAAGTTGGTTTGCCGTAATGAACGGTCAGAACATCATGCCCGCGCGTTATCACCCCATTGCAAATCAACTCTCCAAGGACACGTTCATGGCGCGGATGGATGAATTGCATAGCGTTATATCAAAATCGTCAGATTACATGCCAGGTCACGAAGATTACATTGCGAAGCATTGCAAAGCCCAAGAAGAAACATTTTCATGAGCTATGATACCATCAAAGTTGAGCGCCGCGGCGCCGTGGAGATCATCACCCTACACCGCCCTGAACGCATGAATGCCTTTACCGCTGGCATGTGTATGGAAATTTGCGCGGCCGTTGACGCGGCGCAGGATGACCACGCCGTGCGCGCAATTGTCATTACCGGTCACGGCAAAGCCTTTTGCGCTGGCGCAGACATATCCGATGGATTTGCAGGCGGCGGGCTCGCGACAGACCCGTTGCAACATGACGGCGTAGACCGCGATTTTGGCGGCGTGCTCACACTCAAATTATGGGAGTGCGACGTGCCCATCATTGCGGCGATTAACGGCTCTGCCGCGGGCATAGGCCTGACGATGACCTTCCCCGTTGATATTCGTATCGCAAGCAATCGCGCCAAATTCGCCCTACCCTTTACGCGGCGCGGCATTGTATGGGACGCGGCCAGTAGCTGGTTTTTACCGCGCATGATTGGGCTGGCCAAAGCCAGTCAGCTATCGCTAACGGGCCGCACATTTCTATCCGATGAAGCGCTCTCGCTCGGTCTTGTCCATGAACTCGCAGCGCCAGAAGACGTGCTGACGCGCGCTTTGGACATAGCAGGCGACATTGCGCAAAATGTCTCTCCGCGCTCTGCACGGCTCAACAAACAGCTCCTGCGCGCCGCTATGGCCGATCAAGGCGGGCCGATGGATGCCCACATGCGCGAGTCGGTGGCACTCACAGAGAGCTTCACCTCCGCCGATTGCATGGAAGGTGTGAAAGCGTTTTTCGAAAAACGCACGCCGGAATTTGGGGATTATGAAGGGTGAGCTGACGTCTCAATCCGGCGATTATTGTCGCCTAAAGCACTATTTGCCCAAACTGGAATTTACATTTACCCTAGCTTGGCGCTGATTATCCAAGATCGTATCGACACCCACAGACATACAGGTCTCTTTCATAACAGCTTGGACTTCACGCGCCGATGACGCTTGACCCGAGATCAGTAATTCAACTGCAATCTGCCCAGCAGCTTCCCCCATAAGCCCCGCGCCATCGACCCCTAATTCAGCTAAAG
>CALLBH010000136.1 GCA_938001945.1 uncultured Robiginitomaculum sp. | reverse complement strand
CATGGGTCGTAATGCGCAGTGTTTTGCGCGACATTCGCATCCAAAGAGAAGCAAATGCGCGAAATGTAACCACGCCCGCCCAAGCAACGCTCACAAAGATGAAGTCATGATCCCTGATTTTGGAAAGTATAATTTTGTTGTATGGACGGCTTATGGGCTAGCCATTCTCGTTTTTCTGGGGCTTTGGCTTTATGGAAGGCGCAAATGAGTGAATTTGATATTTCGGAATTAGGCGCCAGCCCCATGGAGCGCGCACGCGAAGTCATGTCCCGCCTTCGGGACAAAGAAAATGGGTGTCCGTGGGACATTGAGCAAAGCTTTGAAACGATTGTCACCTATACAATAGAAGAAGCATATGAAGTCGCAGAAGCGATTGCCAATGGTGATATGGATGAGCTACGCGATGAGTTAGGCGATCTCTTATTACAAGTCGTATTTCACGCTCAAATGGCAGATGAGAAAGGCGCGTTTTCACTCGACGATGTTGCAGATAGCCTCGTTGATAAAATGGTGCGGCGTCACCCCCATGTCTTTGGTGATGAGAGCGTTGAAGATGCTGATGCGCAGACTCTGGCATGGGAAGCCCAAAAGGCCGCCGAGCGGGCCACCAAAGGTGAGAAAGTTAGTGTTCTGGATGGTGTTGCCTTGGGACTCCCTGCACTTTTGCGCGCACAAAAGTTACAAAAACGCGCCGCAAGAGTCGGGTTTGACTGGCCTGACACAGCGCCAGTTTTAGATAAACTTATTGAAGAGGCCGAAGAAATTCGTGAAGCCCACGCATCTGGGAATACGCAACATACCGCAGAGGAAGTCGGAGACTTTCTCTTTGCTGCCGTTAATCTCGCCCGGCATATAGGCGTGAATGCCGAGGAAGCTTTGCGCGCCGCCAATAAGAAATTCACATCGCGCTTTGGTGTCGTAGAAGAGCAGGCCGGTGACGCCCTGCCTGATATGAGTTTGGATGAAATGGAATCGCTTTGGCAAACAGCCAAATCATTAGAGCGCGGCGCTTAGGCCACTAATAAGTCTGAATGCTTACTTCGAAACACGCCCGCATCAGAAGCGCGTAAACGCACTTTTATTGCTGATGACCCATTTGTCTGAATGTCCTCAGTGACAACCTCGCCATGCTCAAACAGCCATGCTCTAGCGGCAAATTGGGATGGCGGGATTAGCGTATCAATCACTTCATCGCTCGCGCCCAGCATACCTTCAATGCGCATCAATAGGCGTTCCATGCCAACGCCAGATAAAGCCGAAACGCCGATCGCACTAACATTATCCTCATCGGAATGACGCCGACGGGCTGAATTCACGACAGCTTCGCTTTCGGTGTCATCTAGCAAATCTATTTTGTTCAAGACCTCCAGAATGGCTTGGCCATGTTCTGGTCCGGCGCCGAGGCCGCTTAGAATTTCTTCAACAATGTCACGGCGCTGTTCGGATAATGGATCCGTGACGTCTCTGACGTGCAAGATTAAATCTGCTTCTTGCACTTCTTCAAGCGTCGCGCGAAAGGCCGTGATTAGATCGGTTGGAAGGTCAGAAATAAATCCAACTGTATCGGATAGAATGGCCTCACTACCGCTGGGTAATTCCATTAAGCGATGCGTTGTATCAAGGGTCGCAAAGAGCATATCCTTCACCAGCACATTGCCGTGGGTAACGCGATTAAACAGCGTCGACTTACCCGCATTCGTATATCCAACCAAAGCGACAACGCGTTCCGGCGCGCGTTGACGTTTCTTGCGCTGTAGTGCGCGTGTTCTGCGAACGTCTTCAATCTGACGCTTAAGCTTCGAGATACGCATGTCAAGCATGCGGCGATCGCTCTCAATTTGTGTCTCGCCCGGACCAGCCAAGAAGCCCTGCCCGCCGCGCTGACGCTCCAAATGGGTCCATGTGCGCACAAGGCGCGAACGCTCATAGTTCTGGCGCGCCAGCTCGACTTGCAGCTTACCTTCTTTGGTAGCTGCGCGCAGTCCAAAGATCTCAAGAATCATCCCGGAACGGTCAACAACTTTGACCCCGAGCTTTTTTTCTAAATTTCTCTGCTGTATGGGCGCGATATTCGTATTGACCACAAGGATATCGACCTCATGCGCATTTATCACAGCTTTCATGTCATCCAGCTTGCCTTTGCCGAAAAACTCACTCGCACGGATTTCACGCACATTGACAAGATCACAGGCCATGACTTCGACCTCAAGCGCTTCGGACAGCCGAACGGCTTCTTCAAGCTTGTATTCAGCCTCAGATGCTCTGTCGGCAGACAGTACTGGATGTACGATATAGGCCCGCAATTTACGGGTTTCAGTTTTAATCATGGAGTATCTTAATCAAGATCGTCCGTCTCACCTTCGCTAAATAGAGCAACAGGGCCATTCGGCATGATTGTCGAAATAGCGTGTTTATAGACAAGCTGAACTTGACCATCTCGGCGAAGCAGGACGCAGAAGTTATCAAACCACGTGACAACACCTTGTAACTTTACACCATTGGTCAAGTAGATCGTCAAAGAGGTTTTTGATTTACGGACTGTATTTAAAAATGTGTCCTGAAGGTTTTGGTTTTTATCCATTATAATTTTCCGTTTGCGATCTACGCGCGCCTCGTATGAACACACTTATTGCGGTGATAACGGACTTTCAAGCTAGAATAGAAATCAAAACTGATAAAAATCTATTTTTGCCATAGAGATGGTGAAAAAGCGGCCAAAGCGGCCAAAACTTCAACACGTCCAATCAACATTATCACCGTTAACAGTCCAAGTTGCATATCATTCAGGATCGCATAGGTGATTTCAGGAAACGTGGCCCCTAAAAGCGGCCCAAAATTTGATAAACTCGCAGCGCTAAGTGCAACGGCATGATTGTAAGTGATCCCAGACGCAGACAGCGCTATAATCCCTGCGGCAAAAACTAGTGTATATCCGAAGAAATACATCCAAATCGATAAAAACATCGAATCGGGTAACTTCTGCCCCTTGAAATGAACAAGTTTCACTCGAGATGGGTGGCTCATCCGATCAAGGTCTGTAACAGCATGTGAGATTAGCAATATGAGCCGAATGATCTTTATACCGCCCGCAGTAGAAATTGCGGACCCACCAATCAATGCAAAGGATATCAAGATAGCCGGCGGCAATAAATCGACCCCAATAACTTCATAGTCAAACCCAGCAGTGCTCGCCATAAATGTGGCTTCGACAATTAAGTTGAATGCTTCACCAGCTCCGGAATAAAAAATGCCCATTACAGCTAAAATCGATATAATTGCGATCAAGCCGCGATGTTCAATATTTGTAAAAAAGTGACGGATTGATCGATTATTAGGTGAACTACGTTTTAGAATATCCGAGAGCACGCCAATATTGGCGGCCCCAAGAACACAGGTCACTGCAAGTATCACAATGCTAAACTTGCCGACATAACTCGACAATTGCCCGCTTTGCGGCGTTAACCCGCCCGTTGACACAGCAGACAGCGATAAGCATAACGCGTCTAACATTGGCGTCCCGCCAACAGACATCAATACGAAACACAATGCTGCTAACGCAAAATAGACGCCTCCGACAATGCCTGCAATCCTAACGAGACGGATAAACATATCCCCGCGACTTAATGTAAATAATTTTGAAATATGTACGCCTGTACCGCCCAGATTTAACGCAGCCAAAATTACGACTGCAAAGGTTGCTGTCATTATGCCGCCGATAAATTGAATGAGGCTTCGATAAATCAACAAGCTTTGCGGAAGGTTTTCAGGAACCAGCGTACTTGCACCCGTTGTTGTGAATGCAGAAACAGCTTCAAAATAAGCTTGGACAGCAGTTTGAGTTACACCTGATAGCCAAAATGGAATCGCTAAAAAGAGCGGCGTACTCACCCAAAATAAAAGAAGAAAAACAAGCGCATCAATCTGTGTTTCATGCGTTGAGGCATCTTGCGTAATCAGCCTTAATATCCCGCCAATGAGCGCCGCAAAAAAAGCTGACCCGCCAAATATGAGCGCCGTAGGTAACTCGAGTAGAAGCAGCGCGCCAATGAGCGACAAAAGCAAAATCGCCGCGCAAAGTAAAAAGCTGTTCCCAAGCCAATAGATCAATCGCGTGATTGTCATCGGACGGGCCTAAAATGCGCTCATCGATACACGAAACAGGCGTTCGACTTCTGATAGGCTGTCCTTTTCAGCGAGCAACACGACTCCATCACCGACTTTTAAAACCAAATCTGCACGTGGCTCGAAAACGGCACCGTGGCGCAATATAGCGCCAAAGGCGATCCCTTTCGGTATAGTGACACTACCTAATGCCTTGCCCGCTAATGGAGAGGTTTCCAAAATTTCGCCTTCCATCACTTCGGCAAGACCTTCTTCGATAGAAAACAAATCCACAATTCTTCCGCGGCGAACGTGCCGCAAGATCGAGCTAACTGTGCTGCCGCGCGGGTCAATAACCATATCTATGCCAAGCGAGGATTTCATTTTTTGCAATGAAAGATCATTCACTAAGCTATAAGCTTGTTTGGCACCAAGCTTTTTAGCAAGCACGCCTGCGAGGATATTCGTTTTGTCATCATTGGTCAGACATAAAACGCATTCCGCGTCCATAACTCCTGCTTCTTCTTGAACACTGGAATCCATTGCGTCACCGTTTAGAATTACAGTGCGCTTGAGGATATCGGCGGCATTTTCAGCGATTTCCTTATTGAGCTCGATCACGCGCACGCGAATACCAGACATTTTTTCAAGCCGGGCCGCAACATAAGCCCCTACATTTCCTGCGCCAATGATAACGATATGTCTGGCGCGGCGCCCCTCTCCGCCCACAATATCGAGAAGCCTTGAAGTATGCGCAGCTTGAGTGACAAAATAGGCTTCATCCCCCGGAACAAGTGGATCATCAGGCTGCGGGGCAAAAACCTGTCCATCGCGCGCAATGCCAACGACAGTTGCGTGAAGACCAGAAAATAAATCAGGGATTTGACGGATAGGCGTGTTAATGATGGGCGTGTTCTCATCAATGCGGAGCGCAACTAAATTTACTTTATTGTCGCCGAAAGGCACGATATTTAGAGCGCCGGGCGTCGCTAAACGCCTTAAGATCGACTCGCCAACCTCGACCTCTGGTGAAATAATAACGTCAATCGGCATATTTTCGCGGCTATACAGATCGTTATACTCACTCATTAGATAGCTTCGCGCACGAACGCGCGCGACTTTCATAGGCACGTCAAATAGAGAATGTGCGACTTGGCACGCCACCATGTTGACTTCGTCAGAGTAAGTTACCGCAATAATCATATCGGCATTTTCGACCCCTGCGCGCTTTAGCGTATCGGGCTGCGAACCGTGACCGATCACACCGCGCACATCGAGTTCAATTGTAATTTGACGAATTAAGTCAGGCGACAGATCGACCACAGTGACGGAATTGTTTTCAGAAGATAGCTTCTGAGCAATACCATATCCAACGCGGCCTGCGCCGCAAATTATAACGTCCATGATTTACTCCCGGCCGGATGATGGGACACCCAACGATTTCAATTTTCGATGCAAAGCTGAGCGCTCCATACCAACAAATTCTGCTGTGCGCGATATATTCCCGCCAAAACGATCAATTTGCGCAGCTAGATACTCACGTTCGAAATGCTCACGAGCGTCACGCAATGGAAGGGCAATCATTCGTTCTGAGTCGTCTTTCCCGCCTGCCCGCCTCACCACAGAAACTTCAGGAGGTAATGTTTCTAGCGTGATGGGTGTAGTCGGATCACCTGTCGCGAGAATCAGTAAACGCTCTACATTATTTCGAAGTTGGCGCACATTGCCTGGCCAGTCATGGGCTTGCAAAGCGGCCATCGCGTCCTGCCCGATGCGCCGCGGCGGTAAACCTGTGGAGGTTGCCAAGCGCTCAATGAAATATTCCACCAAATGGGGTATGTCTTCTCGGCGCGCTGACAAAGCAGGCGCAGCAAGCGGCATGACATTTAAACGGTGATAAAGGTCTTCCCGGAAGCGCCCTAAACGCGTCTCATCTTCAAGGTTTCTTGACGTCGAGGTAATCAATCGCACGTCAACTTGAACATCGTCTGACCCACCAATGCGCACAAAGCGTTGCTCGACCAATAATCGCAACAGCTTACCCTGTGTTTCCAGCGGCATGTCAGCGACTTCATCTAGGTACAATGTCCCCAAGTGAGCTTTCTCAAGGAGGCCAGTCTGAACCGCTTGAGTTTCGAGATCTTCCAAACCGAATAAAACTTCTTCAACTCGGTCCGGGACCATAGAGGCCGCGTTTACAGCCTTGAAAGGACCATTTGCTCTGCGGCTTTGACTGTGAATCATGCGCGCAAATAGTTCTTTGCCTGAACCGGATGGGCCAGTGATTAAAACACGGCTGTTCGTTGGCGCGATGCGGCTAATTTTTTGACGCACAAAGCTAATCGTTTGGCTTTCCCCAATAATCGTGTCGTCACTAGCAGAGCGCCCCTTTAGCTCAGCATTCTCTTGTTTAAGCCGAGCCGACTCCAATGCCCGCTGCGCAGTAACAACCAATTTCGCACTTTTGAATGGCTTCACGATATAGTCATACGCGCCCTTACGAATTGCCGAGACCGCTGTTTCAACAGTGCCATGACCAGATATTATTATTATTGGTATGTCGGGATCTGTGGTTTTGAACTTATCCAAAAGTTCAATGCCATCCATTCCTGACCCTTTCAGCCAGACATCTAGAACGATCAATGACGGCTTCCGGGCCCGAAAAGCGTCTACGGCTGCCTCGCTACTCCCTGCCTCTACAACGGTATATCCCTCATCTTCGAGTATACCTGCTATCAGGCTTCGAATATCGGCTTCGTCTTCAACGATTAGAATCTCAGATTTCATATTATTCCGCAACAAGTTGGGTGGATGCTGAATCACTGGATTGTAATTCAGGATTAGTTTTCAACGGGAGTTCGATTGCTACATAAGCGCCGTTCAAATTATCAGATCTATTTTTAAGGGTGAGGCTACCTCCATGATCTTCTATGATACGTTTAACAATCGCGAGGCCAAGCCCGGTGCCTGTTTTGCGTGTGGTCACATAAGGTTCAAACAGTTTATCTGTATCAGTCAGAGGCCAGCCCGCTCCATTATCGACGATATCGACTTTCAAAGCGCTTCCTCGCTCCCGAATTAAGACATCTATGCGCCCATCTGGATCATCGAGTCCGTCTTGGTCGACGCGTGCAGTGATCGACTCGCCTGCATTTTTAAAGAGGTTGGTTAGTGCCTGCCCCAGCAGCCGTTCATCACCCTGAATTATTGGCATATCCCCAAGTTCGTTTTGTATGACAAAGTTTATCTCTGGAAAAGCAACACGCTGAGCAAATAGCGTCGTCTCGAGGAGGTTCTCAAAATCAATGGGTTCTATGGAAAGTGCTGGTGTTCGAGCAAAGTTGGAAAAGGCCTCCACCATACGCTCTAATGTGTCGACTTGGCGCGTAATTGTCTGCGTTAAGTTTGTAAATGTTTGAGGGTCTGATGTGACCTCTTGACTATATTTTCGCTCTAATCTTTCCGCGGATAGCTGTATGGGCGTCAGCGGGTTTTTAATTTCATGGGCTACTCTGCGCGCAACTTCACGCCATGCGCTGTGACGCTGCGCTGCAACAAGGCGCGTCATATCATCAAACGTTATCACCCAGCCCGTATTGGCACTATCGCCTTCATAGGCGGAAATGCGCAGGTCAAAGTTTCGAGGACCGGTTGAGGCTTCATATTCGACTTGGTCTGCAATCTCATGGCCTACGCTTTCACGGGCGCGTTTAAAGGAGGCTGCAAATTCCGGGATAACAAAATCCAGTGGCTTACCCAATTGCGCGCTGACATTCTTGCCAAGCAGTGTCGCCGCAGATTGATTCATCAGGGTTATTCGGCCCTCTGGGGTTAAGCCAATTACGCCCGCAGAAACGCCTGAAAGTACAGCTTCACTGAAAATTCTGCGCTGCTCAGAAACATCATGTTCACGCACAAGATCATCACGTTGTGCGCCGAGTTGCCGCGTCATACGGTTAAAGGCACCGGCTAAATCGGATAATTCATCCCAGCTGCCTTCGCTGGCAACCCGCGCAGATAAATCACCCGAGCGGACTTTCTCAGCCGCCAAAACAATACGGCCGAGCGGCGCCACAATTCGCCCCGCTAAAACCAAGCCAAGCCAAACCGCCGCCATAAGCAGCGTCATAGCGGATTGTATGTAAACGAGTGTGAAAAGGCGGTTCACTTCGTCTTGCCGTGATTCAAATAATTTGAACCTTTGATCAATATTCTCAAGACGTATCATTGAGCTCATAACGCCCTTGTCAACATAGCGGCCAACGTAAAGAAAAGCGTCTTCATAATCGTCTAGTTTCACGAGAGCTGTCAAAAAATCAATCTCCACACGACTGTCCAAAGTGAAGGTTCCATCTGCGGCAGCAGCCCACATTTCAGGACTTGGCAATCTAAACGGAGGCGCTGAGCCATTTTCTGCGCGGGCTAAAACTTCACCGCGGCGGTTAATCACATAAACACTTGGAATTTCACGAAAAACAGCCTGATTAATGAGATAGGACGTGTAGCTAATTCGATTGCTAAATAACCCACTGTTACGATTTAAATCCCCTGCCATCGCTGTCATTTCAGGCTCTATTTGATTTTGCTGATCTTGGATGAAGGCGTTTGTGACTAAGTCCGCTTCATTCATCGCCACAGTTATCGTTTCATCCCAAATTGAATTAATATCGCGGCTCATTACAGACGCAAAAAAGGATCCGATGACAATCGCAGGAAGGAGTGCGGCCAAAGAGAAAATGAGAAGAAATCGGCGGTGCAATTGCGGAGCGCTTTCACCCGCTTTAGCGGAATAGAGCGTCAACCATACACGGTAAATTAGGTATATGCCCATCACGGCGATGATACCAAAATTTATCGTCAAAATTTGCCCAGCCGTTAGCGTCTGAAACTTCCCGCCTGAAAATGCTAAAATTGAACTTATGCCAATCAAAATCGCCGAAACGATGAAAAATATAGTGAAAAGCGCAGATTGTACCACCGTCGTCGATGTGGCAACGCGGGGCGCATTTGAGAGATTAAACTTGCCTCTATCAGGCATAGGTCACCGAAATAGCGTTGCGTAACTTGCAACAAACTGTTGCATTCATAGCGCACTGTTGCGGATAATCAACACTATTCGATGTTCAAGGCTTTCAGTTTAGTTCGCAAAGTATTGCGGTGAATACCTAAAACATCAGCAGCCTTTGCCCTATTTCCGCCCGTTAAACGCATTGCCTCTTCTATCAGGGGGAACTCAATCCACTGAAGCGCTGTCTGATGAACAGAGTCATCACCCTCCTTACGCTCTGAGGAATTGTGCAAGAGACGTTTCGATGCTTCGCGTACGAGTTTTTCCATCAAGGCTTTATCTTCATCCCGGGCGGACGGCATAACATCTTTGGAAAACTCAAGCCCGACCATATCGGCAGTGATGACATCATCTGAATATAAGACTGCAAGGCGCCGCACGAGGTTTTCAAGCTCACGGACATTCCCACGCCACTCATGGCGGTGAAGCATATCTAGAGCTTCTGCAGAAAACCGCCGGCTTTGATTTGTTGATGCATCGGCATTGCCTAAAAATGCATCTGCGAGTTCATAAGTATCACGTTCACGCTCCGCGAGTCTCGGTATTCTAATCTCAGCCACATTGAGTCGAAATAATAAATCATCCCGAAACTCTTCACGCTCAGCCAAACGTTGTAGATCCTTCCGCGTCGCAGAAATAATTCGAGGTCTATCAGCTGACGGTATATTCTCGCTTTCAATCATCAACTGTAAAAGACCATTTTGCTGCGCTTCGCTAAGGCTGGACACCTCATCAATATAAATATCCCCGCCGCTGACTTTTTGTAATGTCAGTGAGATATTATCGAAAACAGTTTCGCGAATAAATGGACGATCACGGCGACTGCCGCCTTCATGAATAAGTCTCGCGACTAAGTCTTTTCCTGTTCCAACATCACCCTGAATTAACACGGGTAAATTGCCCGATGCGTAGCGTGATACTGCGCGATAAACGGGCTGCATAGCCGGACTACGCCCGATCATGGGCGCGCTGTCGGACTTCTTAGATGCCCGCCCTCTTACAGGGGACAAACTGCCTGCGGCGCGGCTAACTGCATTCGTAACGTCATCCAAATCAAACGGTTTCGGAACATATTCGAATACATCATGCTCACCCGTCTTAAGAGCGGTCGTGACAGTATTATTCGCAGATATTATTATTATCGGCATGCCGGGCCGAGATTTTCGAAGATCGGGTAAATACGAAAATATCTCTTCGCCGCCCATCAGTACATCTGAAATAATTATATCGCCCTCACCTGCTTGTGCCCATTTAAGCAGCGTTTTGGGATTATCCGTTGAGCGCACCGCGTAACCTGCGCGGCTAAGGGACTTGCTTAAAACCAGTCGAATCGAGTCGTCATCATCGGCGAGCAAAATTTGTGTGGGCATTACATGTCCTCATATTGATAAGTCGGGAGTAAAATTGAAAATACGGTGCGTCCGGGCTTTGATTTCGTTTCAATCATTCCCCCATGTGCGTGAACAAGCTTAGAGACTAAAGTTAGACCCAAACCTCGGCCTGCAGGTTTGTCTGTTACAAAAGGTTGAAATAGCTGCCTGCGAATATGCGGCGGAATACCTGGTCCATTATCTATGAATTTGATCTCAACCGGCAAGGCTTGCAATCGCCCGGTCTCTTGGCGTGAAACGCCCGCACGATAAGATGTTTGTAGCGTGATTTGATTGCCTGTTTTGTGATGGGCAATCGCCTCAACCGCATTTTTTATAAGATTCAAACTAATCTGCATCAATGCGTCTTGATCGCCTATGACATCAGGCAAAGAAGGATCATAATCTTCTTCAAAAATTATGTTGCCATTCATAGATTGCGCTAAAAGACGCGCTTGGCGAAGCACTGTGTGAATATTAACAGGCCCCATAGCTTCAACAGCAATGGTTCCAAAGGCCTCCATTCGGTCCGCAAGACGGTGGATTCGATCTGTTTCCGTCGTAATCAGGCTAATTAGCTCTCGGCCTTCATCAGAGGTGATTTCAGTCGACAGGAGCTGCGCCGCGCCTTTGATCCCCGCGAGGGGATTTTTCAATTCATGTGCCAGCATGCGCCCCAATGACTCTACCGCATCAATATCTTGATCACTATTGCCCGTCATATTGGCGCGGCGATGTTGCCGTAAAATTAGAGCAACATCATCCCCGGCGGGAAAGGCCGTAACATGGCACAAAGCTTCAGGGTCATCCCAGCGGTGAACTGGCACGTCTTCTGCGATAACAGCGCCGCTGGTTTCAATGACCCGCCCCGTAAGTGCGAGAAGTTTTTCCGGAAATTCAGAGAGCTCAGATATTGGCTTTCCAACGAAATAAAGCCGGCTTTTTTGAAGCCATAATTCCGCATGATTGTTTATCCATCTCACGCTTCGGTCGTCACCAGATAAGATCACAATCGCTATCGGCAGCACGTCCATGAGAGCCCGTAATTCTGTATTCTTAGCCTCTATCATTACGCAGCCGCCTCACAGAATTTGCCACTATAAAATGCAACTAAATGACGAAGCACAGCATCAGGATTTATTGCTGTGCAGGCAATATTTCTGGCTTTCACGCGCGCGGCCTGACTTATGTGCATATCGGCGCGATCAATATAGGCGGCCAGATGCTTGCGCATCATACGAACGGCAAGGCGCTCTCCGTGAAAGTCCAAAGCATAGTGATAGTGGCGAACAACGATTTCACCTTGCCGCTTTAAAGTTGGGGCGATGTTCGCTCCCTCCCCCATAGCCGCCTGAAACTCGCCAATCAGCCACGGTGCACCGACTAGCCCCCTCCCAATCATGACCCCATCTGCTCCGGATTGCTCAATCGCTTCTGCCGCATCTTTAGGCGTCAAAATATCGCCGTTGACCAATAGCGGCTTTGTCACCGCTTCGCGCGTTTTTCGCACAGCGGCCCAATCTGCATGCCCTTTATAGAACTGACAGCGCGTACGCCCATGAATGACGAAGGCTTGCACGCCTGCCTCCTCGGCGCGAGCGGCAATCTCCGGCGCATTAAGCATGTCATCGTCCCACCCCAAGCGGGTTTTTAGGGTTACAGGCACGTCTACTGCGTCAACTGTGGCTTTGATTAAGTCGAGCGCATGATCAGGATTTCGCATTAGCGCCGATCCGGAGAGGCCTTTGGTTACTTTACGCGCCGGACAGCCCATGTTGATATCAACAATATCTGCGCCGCCTTTTACCGCGACGCGCGCGCCTTCGGCCATCCATTTAGCTTCGCGGCCCGCAAGCTGAACGATAAGCGGTTTTATCTCGCCTGCGCCTGAAGCGCGCTGCAAACTTTCTAAATTACCCTTGGAGAGCTCTTCACTCGCCACCATCTCAGAGACAATCGCGCCAGCGCCAAGGTCGCGCAGAATTTTACGAAATGGCAAATCGGTTACCCCTGACATGGGTGCAACAAACACGCGTGTGTCAATCTTGTGCTTGCCGATGTGAAGAGATTTGTCCATGCTAGCCTTTAACGCGCAATATTGCGCTGAACAATAATTCATCGCTGGTAATAGGGCAAAATGCACAAATCCGCACTTATTTTAGTCGCCGCAGGAACGGGTTCTCGCGCGGGGCAAGACTATCCCAAGCAATATTACAGCCTTGTGGGAAAGAGTATTCTACAACGCACATTAGAAAATTGCGCTAAGTCATTCAAGTTTAGTGAAATAATTTGCGTTATAGCAAAAAAAGACAATCGCGCTAAAGACGTAATTGCAAAAAGCGGCGTATCTGCACAGTGCATTAAGGGCGGAAAAACACGCACAGATTCTGTGCGCGCAGGCTTAAAGGCTCTAAAAGAGTCAGCGCCTGATCATGTCTTTATCCATGACGCAGCGCGCCCCTTTGTCTCTAAGCTCACTATGGATGCCTTATCAGAGGCACTAGAGAAATATGATGGCACAGCTCCTGCTCTGCCTGTGACGGATGCTCTAAAGTTCCTTGATGGACGCAGCGCAGATCGCGATCAATTTTTGCGAATGCAAACGCCTCAAGCCTTTCATTATTCCAAGATAATGTCTGCCTTCGAAACTCTCGAAGAAGGCGCTCAGACCGCCGACGATATTGCGATCGCTAAAGAGGCTGGTCTTAGCCTGAAATTCGTTGATGGTGATGAGCGCAACTTCAAAATAACCTATCCCCATGATTTTGAGAAAGCCGAATATATGATGGCCGCAAACAGCTATACCGCCGTTGGAAGCGGCTATGATGTTCATCAATTCGAAGACGGTGGCACGATGATGCTCTGCGGCGTCGCCATAGAATGCGGCTATCGCCTCAAAGGGCATTCGGACGCCGATGCCGGATTGCATTCCCTCACAGACGCCATATTTGGCGCGCTTGGCCTTGGCGACATTGGAGATCATTTCCCCCCAACTGATGACGCCCACAAAAACCAAGATAGCGCAGTGTTCTTAACTGCCGCCATGGACGCCGTGCGCGAGCGCGGCGCAGTGTTACAACATGTTGATTTAACTCTGATTTGTGAGCAGCCAAAAATTAAGCCTCACCGTGAAGCTATGCGCGCACGTATTGCAGATCTGTGCGGGCTAACTTTGCAGCGCGTTAGTGTCAAAGCTACCACAACAGAAAAACTAGGATTTACAGGTCGCAAAGAAGGTCTTGCCGCGCAAGCAACCGCGACATTGAGCATTCCGTCATGAAACCTACCCTGAAAGATATATTTGCCGAAGCTGCAGCTTTGATCAAAGTGGCCAGCGATAAAGGCATAACGATTGCCACAGCAGAGAGCTGCACGGGCGGACTAATCGGCGCCGCGATCACTGCGATTCCTGGATCATCGAAGCCCTTTAAAGGCGGCATTATCGCCTATGATAATAAGGTCAAAAACAAACTTCTGGGCGTCCCGGCAGGCATGATCCATAAATATGGCGCCGTTAGCCGAGAGGTCGCGAGGACTATGGCCAGCGGAGCAATTGAGGCGCTAAATGTCGATATGGTCGTTTCAGTTACTGGTATCGCGGGCCCTGGCGGCGGCACGAAAGACAAACCTGTGGGAACCGTGTGGATGGGGCTAGCCATTCGCACCGCAGACAAGATTGAGGTTACGACGACACGGCATAATTTCGGCGATATTGGTCGCAACAAAGTCCGCGATTATACCTGTATGGAAGCTCTACAAACGCTAAACGCGGCGCTTGAGGCCTAACGCTTTGAACTCGGCGACGAGATCAATCTTGGCGTCTGGTTCGATCTTGCGAAGTTTATAATCGGCGCGGCGCACAAAAACGGCCATCATTTTCTCGCTTACGGATCCAAACTTCTGGGCTGCAAGCATATTGAGCGGGAATGACTTTAAGGTCACATCGACGAAGAAATCTATAACCGTGCTTCCGTCGGAAAGCTCCGTGAATGTCCAATCATTGATAAGCGTTTTTAGCGGACCGGGACGATCGCTATTGCGCACAACGACAGTATTTTTTGCATGATCAATCGTAACGCCGCAGCGCACACTTTCCGTGAACATTTTATAACTGACATTCATCTGTGCTTCGAACGTCTCAACATCTCCGTCACGCTTGCGCGGGCTAGTGATGCGCAGGCCAGAGATGAAGTTGATAAATTCGGGATAGGCCTCAACATCCGTGACCATTTCTAGGAGCTGGTCAGTTTTGTATGGAAGTATCTCTTGCAGGGCCGCCTTAGGCATTTGCGGCCTGACGCGCGGCGCGTAGCTGCGCGAAATCGCTATCGGCGTGATAGCTAGAGCGCGTCAGCGGCGTCGCTGAAACCATCAAAAAGCCCTTAGCCCGCGCAATCGTTTCATAAGCTTTGAACTCATCTGGCGTTACAAAGCGGTCAACGGGGGCGTGTTTGCGTGTCGGCTGTAAATATTGTCCAATTGTGAGGAAATCGATGCCAGCAGAGCGCATATCGTCCATAACCTGCATGACTTCTTGTTTTGTCTCGCCGAGACCAACCATAAGTCCGGATTTCGTAAATTGTTTCGGATCACGCTCTTTCACGCGCTCAAGCAGGCGCATGGAGTGGTAATAGCGGGCGCCGGGACGAATGGACAAGTAAAGACGCGGCACAGTTTCAAGGTTATGATTAAATACATCAGCCTTAGCGTCGATAACAGCTTCAAGCGCGCCATCTTTGCGTAGAAAGTCGGGCGTCAGAATTTCAATCGTTGTTGCAGGAGACGCGACTCGTATCGCATTTATAACATTCACAAAATGATCAGCTCCGCCATCGGCAAGATCATCACGATCAACAGATGTTATCACGACATGTTGGAGTTTCATTTCAACAACAGCTTCAGCAATTTTCGCAGGCTCTTCCAAATCAAGGCCTGTTGGCAATCCCGTCCGCACGTTACAAAAGGCGCAGGCCCGCGTACAAATTTCACCCAAAATCATGAAAGTGGCGTGGGATTTTTCCCAACATTCACCAATATTTGGGCAAGCAGCCTCCTCGCAAACCGTAACAAGCCCCTTATCTTTCACAATCTTTCGCGTCTCGGCATAGCCCTTAGATGTCGGCGCTTTGACCCGAATCCAGCTCGGTTTGCGCAATATCGGGCTGTCGGGCCGCTTTTGCTTTTCAGGATGGCGCACTGAACCTGTTGTTTTTACAGGATTCTTTGCATCAAATAATACTGTCATGTTCTTATGGCCTTTGACCAGATTTTAACGGCTTTAGGGTATCTACCCCCCCTAGTTTAGAATTTGAAGGGCTAACATGCACAGCAGTGTTGCAAAAATGGACGCGGCGGACGCTCCGAGAAGCACGGGAATTAGCGCCGTGCGTATGCTCATCATGCTTGCCCTAGCTTTTGGTTATGTCTCTACAATGGCGCGAGGGCCCGGCACAGCAGAATATGGGCGCATATTCGGATATGACCCGAGCTGGCACGCCACCAATGTGCTCTTTATATTGGCCGGATATTTCGCGCTAAAGACTTTAAATCGCCATGGCTCTGTGGTTCAGATGCTTAAAGCCCGAGCTAAGCGCAACCTCGTTCCGGTCGCTATTTTTGCAATGATTGTGGTATCCGTAATTTTCCCTCTTCTGGGCAAACCCGCGGCAACATTTGGCGAGACATTTCATCGACTAGGAGATTATGCCTTTGGCCTGATCTCATGCACAGATCCTGGCGCGCTACTGCCCGGCCTGCTCGATGACGCAAAATATATGTGCTCCGTCCAAGGCGCTATTTGGACGTTAAGGTGGGGTGCGGTTGCCTATATCATTACAGCAATAGCGTGGCCCACGGGATTGCTTAAGAAGCAGAGATGGGTTTTCACGCTCGCGGCAACTGGCATAATTACCTATATGATAGCCTTGCAGAATTATGTTTTTAGCTGGGTTGGGATGTCCGAGCAGATTTTAGTCCCCCTACGTCTTGGCGCTATGTTCTGCATGGGTTTAGGCGCATATTCTTTCGTAGAATTAAAAGGCATACAAAGCCGAAAGACTATTGCTGTGGGCGCGTGTCTTTGCTTTGGCGTGGGAATTTTTAACTACTTAATCTTGCCATGGTCGCCAATCATTGAGGTTCTTTCAGCCTTTGGTTTCGCTCTCTCGGCAGTCGCATTATCCAAGGTTATTGATAAATCCCGTTTTAAGGACATTGAGCTAAGAGATCTTTCGATTTGGATATTCCTCATACATTGGCCTGCCGCTCAGCTTTTACTCTTGGCGCTTCCGAACCTCACGTCATGGACACTTATTGGCCTAACATTGCCGGTAACGCTGATTTTGTCTGTATTGATGAGCAAGGCTCTTAAAGCGGCATACCTCTTGCATCCAAACCTTAGAACAAGGCAGGCTTAAACATGTTAAAACCGATCAAAATCACAGACGGACACGATAATTTTTTTACTCCGCTTCGTATATTAATGGCGCTTTTGGTCGTCATCGGGCATGGCTATGTAATATTTTACGGCTCTTCGAATGATGAGCCAAAGATGTTTCTACACTATACGCCGAGTTACACAGCGGTGAATGCATTCTTCATTGCCTCAGGCTTTCTAGTCACAAAAAGTATGCTTTATCGCGGGGCTTTAAATAGCTTTAGCTCAGCGCGTATATTGCGCATTTTTCCTGCTTTAATTGCACATGTCTTTATTGTGGCGTTCGTTATCGGTGCCTTTATGACAGCATTACCGCTGCGTGAATATTTCACGCATCCTGATGTCTTGAAACAACCCCTCTATGTTCTCTCATTTTACAAAACGGATATGTTCCTTCCGGGCGTGTTTTTAGAGAATTACGAGCAACATGGTTCTGCCGCTCTATGGACATTACGGTATGAAGTATTGGCTTATATTGGAACTGCGGCTCTATTTGCCTTAGGTTTCATGAAGCGAAAATGGATGATCGCTGCGCCATTAGTGATCTGCTCGCTTGCATGGATCGTTTGTCACCGCTTTGGACTCATGGAGAGCATCCCTGCGACGATTCAATCGATATTACGTTTTGGAATTGCCTATGGTCTTGGAGCTGCCATGTGCGCCTATCAAGACAAAATTCGCCTGTTTTTACCCGCTGCCATAGCGCTAGGTGTCATTGCATGGTGTCTTAAGACGGCGCCAGAAGTTGAGATCCTATACAATTTTGTTCTAGCTATAACTGTCTTCTATTTTGCTTATGTAAAAGCTCCAAATCTCAATTTCTTACAGAGACTTAGTGACACGTCTTACGGTATATATATCTATCACTGGGTCATTCTACAGGTCGTCAAAGCCTTAAATCCAGACATTAGCCTCGTCGCATTAATCGTCAGCAGCACGGCCTTGTCGATTGTTGCAGCCTATGCCTCATGGATATTCATTGAAAAGCCGGCACTCGCTCGAAAAAATCAGTTTGCACGACTCTTCAAGCGAACAAAATCAGACATAATTCCCGCAGAATAATTAGATATGCATGACGCGGTTGTATGCGTCGAGCACAGACTCATGCATCATTTCCGATAAAGTTGGATGCGGGAATACCGTTTCCATTAAATCTTCTTCGGTCGTTTCTAAGGTCTGTGCAATCGCATAGCCTTGAATAAGCTCTGTCACCTCAGCGCCAATCATATGCGCGCCAAGAAGTTCGCCCGTTTTCGCATCGAAGATCGTTTTAATAAGCCCTTCAGGCTCACCTAGGGCAATCGCTTTACCATTGCCCATAAATGGGAAACGACCGACTTTGATCTCATGCCCCGCCTCTTTGGCCTGCGCTTCTGTAAAGCCAACACTGGCCACCTGCGGATGGCAATATGTGCACCCCGGAATACGGTTCGTGTCGAGCGGATGCGGGTTTTTACCCGCAATTTTCTCAATGCAAATCACGCCTTCATGGCTGGCTTTGTGAGCAAGCCACGGCGGCCCTGTTAAATCACCAATCGCGTAAAGGCCTTTCACGCCCGTGCGTGAGAATTCATCAACTGTAACATGAGTGCGATCAATTTTAACGCCGACGTCTTCGAAACCCATATCTTCGACATTACCGACAATGCCAATCGCTAGAATAACGCGGTCAAAATTATGCGTCTCGATTTTACCGTTTACTTCAATTTTCGCCGTGACATCTCTACCTGTCGTAACGCTATTGACCTTGGCATTCGTCAGGAATTTTACGCCGCGTTTTTCAAATGCTTTTTGCGCCATGCCTGAAATTTCAGCATCTTCGGCAGGTAGAATACGATCAACCATTTCCACAACGGTGGTATCCGCGCCAAAAGCGCTAAAGAAACTGGCAAATTCCATACCAATCGCGCCAGACCCAATAACTAGCAATTTTTTTGGCATAGTATCCGGGACCATGGCCTCTTTGGCTGTCCAGATGAATTTTCCGTCGGGCTCAAGCCCTGCGGGCGGGATTGTGCGCGCTCTGGCGCCCGTCGCGAGGATCACATGCTTGGCCGTAATCGTGTCTTTACCCACAATCACTTTGGGCGCGTCCGTACCCTTCTCTAATTTCGCAAAACCTGAAATAACTTCAATTTTATGCTTCTTCATCAAATAAGACACGCCGCCAGAAAGCTGCTTAGCAATATCGCGTGAGCGTTTGACGATGGCTTTCAAGTCATAGCCCGCTTCTGCTGTTAGGCCATAAGCCTTAGCGTGTTGCATATTATGATAAACTTCGGCTGAGCGAAGCAGAGCTTTTGTGGGGATACAGCCCCAATTGAGGCAAACGCCGCCAAGCGCGTCTTTCTCGACAATGCCGACCTTCATGCCCAGCTGCGCCGCGCGAATAGCGGTGACATAGCCGCCTGGTCCAGATCCGATAATGACAACGTCGAAGCTTTTATTGGCCATGATAAATTCCTGCATTTATTTTGCAGGTCTGATAGCAAATTTCGCGGGATACCCCTAGAGGCAATGGCAAATTTTTGGACTTAATTTGGCGTTTCGCGGCCTGATAGGGACTCAATAACTTGCATACGCACAATATCCGCAAATTGCGTATCTTCAATTGCGGACACAACGGCAAATGCACCGTCGGCATCACCTGCTTTGGCATAAGCCACGGCAAGGTTACTTTGCGCTGTAAAACGATATTCACTATTATCAATCTTACTGATGACGCTGCTTGCGCCGTCTAAATCTGAAATGCTCAGACCGTAATCCACAATAGATAAATATGCTTGATCGCGAAGACGAGGCTCGGTGATTTTATCCGCTTCTGCGATGAGGCGGTCAGGCACTTGAGGTGAAGCCGCCAAAGGAATTTCATCAGAACGGTGCGGGCCCGTAGAGCCGTCGCCAGCGTAAATTTTAGCGCCTAGCTCAAGAGCGCTTTGCTCGTCTACCACCGTATCTTCAGGAGGCTCACTGAGAGCCGCCTCAATATCGCCGCCCTCTACCGTTACCAAATTTGGCCGTGGGTTTAATTTCACATCTTTAGGTAAATCTTGCGTGCTATTTTCTGGGAGATTGTCTGGGTTGGTGACCATGACTTTCGTTTCAGTGTCAGCTGCGTCTACTTTAGGGTCAACAACATCTTTGGGCGTGGGTTTAGTGTCTGGCGCTTTGACTAAATCATCAATTGTCGATTTGCTATCTGAAGCATCTTCATAATCTACACGCTCTGCCGAAGTGACGCGATTGTCAGGTAATTTATCGAGCATGCCCGGGTTCATCGCGACATAGACGATGCCTGCGGTCACGGCCGCGCCCAACAATGTTGCAATGATGGCCTTAATCATGACCTAGCTCCATTTCAAATATAGTTAAAACGTAGTCTAAATCAGATAAATGGCAAGTGTGAGGCACTTCGCCTGACAGGCGAAGCCCAATTACAGTGGCAAATACAGTGGCAAAACCTAGAGCATCATGGTGATGGGTTGCTCGATATAGCGCTTAAAGACTTGTAGCCACTGCGCGCCAATCGCCCCATCAACCACGCGGTGATCACAGGTTAGCGTAACCGTCATGACCGTCGCAACAGCGAGCTCACCGTCTTTGACAACTGCGCGCGGCGCGCCTGCACCGACGGACATAATCATGCCATGCGGCTCATTGATGATAGACCCAAATTCTTTGATGCCAAACATCCCCAAGTTTGAGATGCTAAATGTGCCGCCCTGATATTCTTGCGGCTTTAGTTTACGCTCGCGCGCCCGGCCCGCCAAATCTTTCATCTCCGAGGATATTGTCGAAAGACCTTTATTCTCTGCGCCGCGTACGATGGGCGTAATTAAGCCGCCATCGATTGCGACCGCTACGGCGACATCAGCGTGGTGATGATAGGCGATACCATCCGGCGTGTAGCTGGCATTGGCTTCAGGGTAATGCTTAAGCGCCAAAGCGGATGCACGGATCAGCATATCATTGACCGAGATTTTCACGCCTTCGGGTGCTTGGCCGTTGAGCTCTTTACGCATGGCCAGAAGCGCGTCGATTTCACAATCAATAACCAGCGGGAAATCAGGCACATCGACATTCGAACTGACAAGGCGCTTAGCGATAACTTTGCGCATACCGTCCAGCGGGGTCAGATCATAAGTACCGGGATTGATACCAAGCTTCTCAAGGTAATTCGCACCGCCGCTGCGTACAGCGCCGACATCTGTGCCAGCATGAGGGTCTGCTTTTGCGGCAGGTTTATCAGCGGACCTAGGCGCGGCTTTTGCGCCGTCATAGGATTCGACATCACGCTTCACGATTCGCCCATTTGGGCCGGTTCCGGTAATCGCAGATAAATCATAGCCCGCATCTGCTGCGAGGCGCTTGGCAAGTGGTGACGCTTTAATACGTGTCTCGCCGCCTTCGCCCTTCGAGTCCCCGGACTGACGTCCGGCCTCAGGATGAGGGCTAGTTTTGGTTTTGTTGTTTCCGTTAGATTGAGATTTAACCTCATCCTGAGGAGCCTCCGCAGGAGGCGTCTCGAAGGACGGCCCGCTATTACCCGTTTCAAACCCGTCCAGCGCGCTTGCGTCTTCATCTTCTTCGAGCAGTATCGCAATCGGCGCGTTCACTTTCACGCCCGCGGACCCTTCCGCGATAAGGATTTTGGCCAGCGTGCCCTCCTCGACAGCTTCAATTTCCATCGTCGCTTTATCCGTTTCAATCTCAGCCAAGAGGTCGCCCGAACTCACGGTGTCGCCCTCTTTTTTGAGCCATTTAGACAAAGTGCCTTCTTCCATCGTCGGAGATAAGGCAGGCATTAGAATTTCAATTGGCATTTTATTTAACCTTCAACTTTAATAAGGCCGCGCTCGCACCAATAGTCAGCAACAACACTAACCTGCGAATCTAGGGATTTACTTACAGCTTCACAATTCTGTTTGTTATACTCATAGTTGGCTTCATCGCTTCCACCTTCAATGCTATCGAAACTTGCAACGTGAATTCGCATTGTTTTGTCGATGGAGCTGTTTCTATATAGCGTCCAAAATCCTCGATCACTGAGACTTAATTTTGAGTCGCTGACTTCGGAACTGTGGTCAACATTTCTAGAATTTGAGTCGCAACTAGAAAGAAAAAATAGAAAAACAGATAAAACTACCACCCTAATCAACATACATAACCTTCTTAGCTGCCTCAACCACATCATTCGCATTCGGCAACGACAACGCTTCCAAATTAGCGGCATATGGCAATGGCACATCCTTCTGGAACACGCGGGCGGGCGGAGCGTCGAGATAGTCAAAGGCTTCGGCGACAACGCGAGCGGCGATTTCGGCGCCTATGCCACTTTGGCCCCAGCCTTCTTCGGCGCAGACGAGGCGATTGGTTTTCTTTACGCTCTCAATTACCGTATCCGTATCAAGCGGGCGAAGTGTACGTAGATCGATGACTTCGGCGTCAATGCCCTGCTCTGCCAGGATCTCGGCCGCATCAAGGCAGCGTCCAACCATGCGGCTATGCGTAACGAGCGTAACGTCAGCGCCTTCGCGGCGCACTTTGGCTTTGCCGATGGGAATAAGGAAATCATCCATATCCGGCACGTCA
>CALLBH010000135.1 GCA_938001945.1 uncultured Robiginitomaculum sp. | reverse complement strand
TTACCGTCACACAGGCCATCCCGGTGGTTTGAAAGAGACAACAGCCGGCAAGGTTCTTGACGGACGTTTCCCGGAGCGCGTCATGCGCAAAGCCGTTCAGCGTATGCTCCCTAAAGAAAGCCCGCTTGCGCGCAAGCAGCTCTCTAACCTGAAAATCTATGCAGGTAGCGATCATCCCCATGAAGCTCAAAAGCCTGAAGTCATCGACTTCAAATCTATGAGCCCCAAAAATACGACAGGAGCCTAAATCATGGCTGGATTAGAAGACCTTAAAAACGTCATGGACGGCGGCGAAGTCGCTGCTGACGGAACAGTCACAGCGGCGCCAGCCGCAGAATTGCCTGAGCCGAAAATTGATGACCTTGGCCGTTCATATGCAACAGGCAAGCGTAAAAATTCTATCGCTCGCGTTTGGATCAAGCCCGGTAACGGCAAGATCACAGTCAATGGCCGTGACCAGGAAACATATTTCGCGCGTCCCGTTCTACGTTTGATCATTCGTCAGGCGTTTGAAGTCTGTGAGCGCGTTGATGGTTACGACGTTGTCGCAACAGTCAAAGGCGGCGGGCTATCCGGTCAAGCCGGCGCTGTACGTCACGGCATCTCCAAGGCGTTGACATATTACGAGCCAGCTCTGCGCCCCGCGCTTAAAGCGGCTGGCTTCCTCACACGCGACTCGCGCGTTGTTGAACGTAAGAAATATGGCCGCGCCAAAGCCCGTAAGAGCTTCCAGTTCTCAAAGCGTTAAATCGTTTTACAGAATGTTTAAGAAGCGCCTCCTTGCGGGGCGCTTTTTTTTTACTCTAAGTTCACCGCCCATCGTGTAAGGACGACGTTATGAGCAAGATTTTAAAAACCGCAGTGATTGGCGCGTCCGGATATACGGGCGTAGAATGTGTTCGCCTGATTTTGGGACACCCCAAATTGGAGCTGGCCGCGCTGACGGCGCATAGCCGCGCGGGCGAGGCTTACGGCGACGTATTCCCCAGCTATGCGGGTATGGACATGCCGCGCCTGCAAAAATGGGATGAGGTGAATTGGGACGAGATTGATGTGGCCTTTGCGTGCCTTCCGCATGGGGCGAGCCAAGAGACGATTGCGCAGATATTGCCGAAGGTAAAAACGGTTATTGATTTGTCGGCGGATTTTCGTCTGCGCGATCCAGCGCTTTACGAGGTCACATATGGGCGCAGTCATGATGCGCGTGATATCCTTAAAGACGCGGTTTATGGCCTAACCGAGTTTTCGCGTGACAAATTACGCGGCGCAAACCTTGTGGCCTGTCCGGGGTGCTATCCGACCGCGACGCTGCTGACGCTTATTCCAGCGGCGAGCGGCGGCATGATTGACATGTCTGACATTGTGATTGACGCCAAATCAGGCGCAACAGGGGCAGGGCGTAAGGCCACGCTGGGATTGTCGTTCACAGAGCTTGCCGAAGGCGCGCAGGCTTATGGCGTTGGCGCGCATCGCCATGCCCCCGAGATTGATCAAATACTTGAGCGCGTTTCTGGCGCGTCGACGCAGGTGAGTTTTACGCCGCATTTGCTTCCGATGAACCGCGGCGAAATCGTGACAATCTATGCCAAGCTGGCTAAGGGGCACACCGTAGATGGCGTCCGCAAAGCTTATACTGAGCGCTATGCCGATGAGGCCTTTGTCCATATTGAACCCGAAGGGAAAGTGCCGCAAACACGTCATGTTCGCGGCTCAAACCATTGCCGCATCGGCATTTTCTCGGATCGGCGCGCGGATCGCGTCATTATGGTTGGCGTGATTGATAACCTCGTTAAGGGTAGCTCAGGTCAAGCCGTGCAGAACTTAAATGCGGTTATGGGGTGGGATGAGAGCACAGGATTGATGCAGCCTCCGCTATTTCCTTAAATCTAATCGATTTTTTAGGTGCGCCGCGCCAAGAATTGCCCCATATTCAAGTTATGTTTATGCCCAGAACAACATCATGTGCACTTATCGCTGCAGCCCTTGTGCTTCCAGCCTGCGCGTCTATGCCGACAATCACGAACACGAATGTGCCGCCTGAATTTGCTGAGCAAATCCGTAATGCTGATCGGTTTCCTGATGTCGCCGATGCGCCGTCAGCGCCAACGGATATTCCGCGCGCGAGCGTTTGGGATAGTAAAGCGCGCAAAATGATGCGCGCGAAAGGCAGTTTTGACAATGTCGAGGCCCCAGCGGGTGATCTTAGCGCTTTGATTTTGCGCCAGATTCAAGCTCTGTCGCTCCTTGTGAATGAACATAAATTGGATGATCCAAAGTGACCGATACTCTGCCTGGCGACAAAACTTACGAAGAGTTTTTTCGCATTAAACGCCTCCCGCCATATGTCTTTGAAAGCGTCAATATCCTCAAGGCGCAATTGCGCAAAGAGGGCGCGGATATTATCGATTTTGGCTTTGGTAATCCCGATATGCCGACACCGCGCCACATCATCGATAAGCTGATTGAGACAGTGCAAAAACCCAAGACGACGGGCTACTCCGTCTCGCGCGGTATATTGGGTCTGCGCCAAGCGTGCTCGCGTTATTACAAACGGCGCTTTGATGTTGATCTTGATCCCGCCACCGAGATTGTCGCCACGATTGGCTCCAAAGAAGGTTTTGCCAATCTGGCCCAAGCGATTACGGCGCCCGGTGATATCATCTACGCCCCCGATCCGTCCTATCCACTTCATGCTTATGGCTTTATAATTGCGGGCGCGAAAATTCAGGGCATTGCCGCCTTGTCCGCCGATGAATATTTGGCAGGCGTGAAAGACGCACTGGCGAAGGCTGATAAGCCGCCTATGGCCGTGGTCGTTTGTTTCCCGTCTAATCCGACGGGCTATGTCGCCGATTTGTTTTTCTATGAAGAGATTGTTGCGCTGGCGAAACAACATGATTTTATTGTGCTCTCGGATTTGGCCTATTCAGAAATCTATTTCACCGAAGAGCCGCCTTCAATTTTTGAGGTTGAGGGGGCTAAGGATGTTGCAGTTGAAACAATTTCACTGTCCAAAACTTATTCCATGGCAGGCTGGCGTATGGGCTTTGCAGTAGGTAGCAAGCGTCTGATCGCGGCGCTTGCGCGCGTAAAAAGTTATTTAGATTACGGCGCATTTACGCCGATCCAAGTCGCGGCCTGCGCCGCGCTGGACGGACCGCAGGATTGCGTGGAAATGGCGCGCGCCGTTTATCGCTCGCGCCGCGACGTCATGATTGAAAGCTTTGGCCGCGCAGGGTGGGATATGCCATCGCCGGACGCGTCTATGTTTGTGTGGGCGCCGATACCGGAGCAGTTCAAACATCTGGGCAGTGTTGAATTTGCCAAGCTATTGATGCGCGAGGCTGATGTAGCCGTGTCGCCCGGCGTTGGATTTGGCGAGAACGGCGAAGGCTATGTGCGCCTTGGCCTTGTTGAAAATGAGCAGCGCATTCGCCAAGCCGCGCGAAATATCAAGACCTTCTTCATGAAATACGCCGCCTAAACCACTGTCACATAAGGATAAAACTTAATGACGGATTTTTCCGCATTTAATTCTGCTTTGGCCTTAAAGGCCGCTTTGGTCACTGAAAAAGCCGCCATTGCAGCCCATGACATGGTTGGGCGCGGGGATGAAAAAGCGGCGGATCAAGCCGCCGTCGATGCTATGCGCACGGCGCTAAACAGTCTGGATATTAAAGGCCGCATCGTGATCGGTGAGGGCGAGCGCGGCGAAGCGCCCATGCTCTATATTGGTGAAGAGGTCGGTACGGGCAAAGGCCTTGAGATTGATATTGCTCTTGACCCACTGGAGGGCACGACGCTGACGGCCAAAGCGATGCCCAATGCGCTGGCTGTGATGGCCTTTGCGCCGCGCGGCGGGCTGCTCTATGCGCCGGATACTTATATGGACAAGATCGCGGTCGGGCCGGGCTATCCCGAGGGGATTATCGATTTGGACAACTCGCCCGCTGATAATGTCCGCGCCGTGGCCAAGCATAAAGGCGTCAAGCCAGCGCATATCACGGTCTGCGTCATGGATCGTGCGCGCCACGGTAAATTGATCGGGCAGTTGCGTGAATTAAATTGCCGCGTGGCGCTGATTTCAGACGGCGATATTCAAGGCGTGATTAATACAACGGACCCGTCAACAGGCGTGGACTTATATCTTGGTAGCGGCGGCGCGCCCGAGGGCGTGCTCGCTGCGGCGGCGCTGAAATGCACGGGCGGTCAAATGCAGGGGCGTTTGGTGTTTCGCAATGAGGATGAAGTGAAACGCGCTCGCAAGGCTGGCATTGATGATTTGGACGCAAAATATGACCTATCGGGTCTGGCCTCCGGGCCGACAATATTTAGCGCGACAGGTGTTACGGCGGGCAGTTTGCTTGACGGCGTGCGCTATGAGGGCGGATTTGTCAGCACGCAATCGCTTGTCATGAATAGCGTAGATCAAACCGTATCGCGCCTGCGCTCACGGCGTCCGTCCTAAGTGAGTGATGACGCGCTACTCGGTGTAGAGTGCTCAGCGGGCGGAAAACGCTGGCGATTACGCGTGGCTGATGCATCGCAGATGAAATCCATTCGGCAAGATCTTAGCGTGTCAGATTTTACGGCTCGTTTATTGGCGAGCCGCGGCATTGACGCGGAGCACGCCGCCGATTTCCTCGAACCGACCCTAAAACGTGGCCTGCCTGACCCGTCCACATTCGCCGATATGGATAAGGCTGCGGGCCTAATTCTAGACGCACTGAGTTCGGGTAAGTCCGTCACAGTCTTTGCCGATTATGATGTTGATGGCGGGAGTAGCGCTGCGCAGCTTATCCGCTGGGCGCGGGAAATGGGCTATCCCATGGGGCTTTATGTCCCTGACCGCGTGACCGAGGGCTATGGCCCGTCGGCAAAAGCGCTATTGGCACTCAAAGAAGACGGCGTAGACCTTGTCGTGACGGTGGATTGCGGCGCGGCGGCTTACGGCGCGTTAGAGGCTGCAGATGAGGCAGGCCTTCCCGTCATCGTCGTTGATCATCACCAAATGAGCGCCGGTGAAATGCCGCCTTGCGCTGCACTTGTGAACCCGAACCGCGCCGATGATGAGAGCGGGCAGGGCCATATGGCGGCGGCGGGCGTAACTTTCATGCTGCTCGTTGCGCTTAGCCGCGAAGCGCGCCGGCGCGGCACCAATGATGTGCCCGACATTCGGCGGTATCTCGGTATGACGGCGATGGGAACGATTTGCGATGTTGTGCCGCTAACAGGGGTGAATCGCGTGATTACGGCTCAAGGTCTAAAGGTGCTGAGCCAGCGCATAAATCCCGGCGTTGCGGCCCTATGCGATGTTGCGGAACTTTCCCTAGATGGCGGATTTACGCCTTATCACGCAGGATTCGTCGTCGGACCGCGTATAAATGCAGGCGGACGGATCGGACAGGCGGATATGGGAGCGAAATTGCTCTCTACTGACGACGCAGCTGAGGCTGCTGATCTTGCGGCGCAGCTCGACGCTGTGAACCGCGAGCGGCGTAAACTCCAAGACATGATGCAAGTTGAGGCGTTAGAGCTGGCTGAAAAACTTCCTGATGACGCACCGATGATTATCGTTGCGCGCGAAGGCTGGCATCCCGGACTTATCGGAATCATCGCAGGACGTTTAAAAGACCGATATGGACGCCCCGCGCTGGTGATTGGCATTGATGCCGACGGTTTGGGTAAGGGCTCGGGCCGATCAATGACGGGCGTTGATTTGGGCGGCGCAATTTCTGCGGCGAAAGCTGCGGGAATACTCCAGAGCGGCGGCGGCCACGCCATGGCGGGCGGATTGTCCGTTAAAGCCAGCAAAATTGAGACGCTAACTAAGTTCTTGAATGCGTCATTAGGGGATGACATCGCCGCGGCGCGGGCCAAAAGCGGGCGCGATATTGACGCGCTAATTACGCCAAGCGCAGCTGGGCCGGCCTTGATGGATGAAATATCCGCTGTCGGGCCATTCGGTATGGGTAATCCACAGCCCTTATTCGCTTTTGAAAATGTGCGTCCCGTTTATGCGAAACGTCTTAATGGTGGCCATGTTCGGGTGACATTTGAGGATGCGAGCGGCGGGAGGGTCAGCGGCATTTGCTTTCGCGCCGAAGACCAGGGCTTTGATTCGCTGCTTCTTGCGCCTGAAACCCCGCTCTTGCACGTGGCGGGGCGCTTAAAACGCGATAGCTGGAAGGGGCGCGAGCGGATTGACCTTCAAGTGGTCGATTTAGCGCTCGCAAACTGAATTTTTTTAAATTTGAATCAGTTAGGGGCTTGCAAGGCAAAAATCTCTAAACTATATGAGCGCTTCTGTTAGCGTGGTCCCTTCGTCTATCGGTTAGGACATCTGGTTTTCAACCAGGAAAGAGGGGTTCGATTCCCCTAGGGACTACCAACAGTTTTTCCTTAAAAAATGTGCCAGTAGTCCCTTCGTACAAAAGGCGACGACCAACAGTTTCTCCTATTACATCTCTGCATTTTTCCATTGTATTTGTGCAGGGTGTATTCATCATGACTGTGCGACCTAAAATTCTAATAACAGAATCAACCTTATTTGAACGAGGAAAACAGCAACGCGAGCTTGTCAAAATGCCCGCACTTGCTTATGCGAATGTCATGACAAAACTTACAACATTGCTTACTGCTCTTTTCGTGTTTTTTGCCGCGCCGGCCTTCGCGCAGAATACGCCGCCGCCGCTGGATTTTGGCCCCAAAGAAGCGCTGACGATTACATCGGGCGACAAGACTCATGAATTTCAGGTCGAGATTGCCGATACGTTGGAGCTTCAAGCGCGCGGTATGATGTATCGTGACAATGTTCCGGCCAATGAAGGCATGTTGTTTGAATTTGAAGAGCCTAAAGTCGCGACGATTTGGATGAAGAACACGGCTATATTTCTTGATATTATCTTTATTCGCGAAAACGGCGAAATTCTAAAGATTGAGCATTTCGCGCGGCCTTACACTTTACGCCGAGCAAGTTCTGAGGCGCCAGTTGCTGCTGTGCTAGAATTACAGGGCGGGCAGTCGCGTGCGCGCGGCATAAAGCCAGGCGATAAGGTCAATCACAGCTTTTTTGATAAAAAATAGCATCTCTGGCGCAATTGACACTTGCGCGGGCAGGTCAAATGCTTATGACACCCTTCGTCGGGGAGTAGCGCAGCCTGGTAGCGCATCTGTTTTGGGAACAGAGGGTCGCAGGTTCGAATCCTGTCTCCCCGACCATTTTATCCTTAATGAATCATGTCCACGGCGGTAAGGTTATCCTAACCCTGATGGTTTAAGCCCTTGTCCATAACGAGCTTTTTAGCTTTGAAGGTATTCAGGGAAACAGCATGACGCCACCGACAACACCGATGAGGGCCGCTAGCGCCCAGCTGGCGCCTGTTCCAAGCAGCGTTGTTAAGCCGTTCAAGCAAGTTGAAATCGGACGCATTTTATCCGTCGGCTCATCGCGCGCCATGGTTGAGGTTAGCCGACAGCTCATTCGAAAAAATCAATTACATTTGGCGCAACTCGGAACCGTTTTAAAAATTGTCACCAGCGAATCTATCGTTGTCGCAATGGTATCCTCATTGGACATTGCAGGCAAAGACGATGAAGGCATGAGTGATGGCTGTATTGCGCGCCTTGATATTCTTGGCGAGATTACAACAAATCCAACCACAAAACAGACACGTTTTTATCGCGGCGTACGAAGTTTTCCGGTTCTCAATGAGGCGGTTTACAATATGTCGCCTGCTGATTTGAAGCTTATTTTCTCTAATGAAAATGACCAAACCATCGAAGTGGGGCGCTTGCAACAAGATAACAGCATTATTGCGCAAGTGCGTACTGATGATCTGCTTTCAAAGCATTTTGCGATCATTGGCTCTACGGGTTCCGGTAAGTCCTGTACTGTGGCGCTCGTCTTACAAGCGATTCTGGATAAGAACCGCGACGCACACGTTGTATTGTTCGATCCGCATAATGAGTACTCTAAATCTTTTGGCAATATGGCCGAAGTCATTCGTCAGGATAGCTTAGATCTACCGATCTGGATGTTTGATTTTGATGAAACGACTGAACTGCTCACCAGTGAAATTACTCAGCATCGCCAAGAAGAGACTGAAATTCTCTCGGAGATGATTGTCAAAGCGAAGCAGCTTTTTGACCGATCTCAGAAGCAATCAAATGAGATATCGACGCAATCCAAATTAGAAGACATCGAAAAAGAGCTTCACCGGATTGCCCCGCATATTAGCTTGGATAGCCCCGTACCTTATCGCATGCGTGACGTGGTTAAGCTGCTTGACCATAATATGGGCAAACTCGAAAATTCCGATAATTTGCGCCCGTTCAAGCGCCTCAAACGCCGTATTGAGACATTGATGAACGACCCGCGTTATTCATTCGTATTCCGCAATCAGGCCGCGCCGCGTGACATTGAAGAGATTATTGGCCGTATCTTCCGTATTCCGGTGGCGAATAAACCGATCTGTATTCTCGATTTTAGCTCTATTCCGTCAGAGGCTCTGGACGTTGTCGTCTCCGTTGTTAGCCGTTTGGCCTTTGAACTGGCTATGTGGAGCAATCGCTCTATTCCAATCCTGCTGGTTTGCGAAGAAGCGCATAGATATATTCCGGCTGATCCGAGCAAAGGCTTCGCGTCAACGCGCCGCGCGATCTCTCGAATTGCCAAAGAGGGTCGTAAATATGGTGTATCACTCGCGATTATCTCGCAGCGTCCATCAGAGCTGGAACCGTCTACGTTATCACAATGTTCGACGATTTTCTCGATGCGTTTATCCAATGAACGCGACCAAAACTTTGTTCGCGCCGCTGTTCCGGATGGAGCAGGGGAACTCTTAACATTCTTGCCGTCTCTCGGAACGGCAGAAACGATGGTGTTTGGAGAATCCGTTAATCTACCCATGCGTATTGTTCTAAATACGCTGCATGAAAGCCGCCGGCCGCATAGTAGCTCAGCGGCCTTTACAGACCTGTGGAGCGCCGGTGAAGTGACGGGCGATTACATGACGAAAGTCTTTGCAAATTGGCGCGCACGGTCTTTGAACGCAACGCCAGAGGGCGCGAAGGCGCATTCATCACGTCCAAAAGCGGCAAATACAGCTTTGCGGGCGAGTGTCCAGCCAGCTATTTCACGCTCCGGTAAGATCGATCCAACCAAGGCACGAAGCCTTGCCGAGATGAAGACAATGCTCAATCAAGTTTTGGCGCCTAAATAATTTAATTCTACCGTTCCTAAGAGTTTACAGCGCGAGATTTTTGACTAATGTCGCGCGCAACTTATCATGTCTGGAGCGCCGCTCATGTTTGCCAAAATCTATCAGCCTTCGCGTAGCGCAATGCAGTCTGGCATGGCGGGCACGCAGCACTGGGTTTTGGAGTTTTCAGGCCCCAATCGCCGAATTATTGATCCGCTAACGGGCACAGCGAGTTCAACAAATACGCTGAAACAGGTCGAACTGAAATTTGACACGATGGAAGATGCGATTGCCTATGCCAAAGCGCGCAATATCCCGTATCAAGTCAAAGAAACGCAAAAGAGAAAAAGAATTTCAAGATCTTATGCGGAAAACTTCGATATGGACCGCAAACTGCCCTGGACGCACTAACACTTAATAGGGATCCTTAGCTCAACTGGATAGAGCAGCCGCCTTCTAAGCGGCAGGTTACAGGTTCGAGTCCTGTAGGGTCTGCCATTTTCTAAACATATCGAGATGCCCAAGCTGCCAAGAGGCGCGCGACATATTCTGCGTCGGCGGGGTTTTTCAGCAGCAGGTGATCTGCGCCGTCAAGACTAACAAAGCTTTTGGGGTGACGCGCTTTGCTGTAAATATGTGAAGCATTGTCGATACCGACAACCATGTCCTGCGGGCTGTGGAGAATCATCAGCGCGCAATCAATATTTGCGATTTCGGAG
>CALLBH010000134.1 GCA_938001945.1 uncultured Robiginitomaculum sp. | reverse complement strand
AGCCCAATCCATGTCGGGATAAGCCAGTAAATCGGCGACTGTGCGCGTCCGGCCATCTTGGTTCACCTTCAAACCGTGCTTTTTCATCTGCGTCGGTGTGCCCGATAATGTCTTTGCCAGATGGGTCGCTTTATCGATATCCGCAAGTTTACGCGTGAACGTTGTTTCACGTGAAACATCGACAAGCCCGCGCTCTATGGCCAGCGGCGTCAAACGGCGATCCGCATTGTCCGCGCGCAGAGTCAGGCGATACTCCGCGCGGGATGTAAACATGCGATAGGGCTCGGAGACGCCTTTGGTAATCAAATCATCAATCATCACGCCAATATAGGCATCGGAGCGCGTCAAGATCAGCGGCTCTTCGCCCTTGGCGGCAAAAGCAGCGTTGAGGCCTGCTATCAGACCTTGGGCCGCGGCTTCTTCGTAACCCGTCGTGCCGTTAATCTGTCCTGCCAAATATAGCCCCGGTATTTTGCGGGTCTCGAGCGTGGCGCGCAGCTCACGCGGATCGACATAGTCATATTCGATCGCATAACCATAACGCTGCACAACGCACTCTTCGAGGCCGGGGATTGTTCGGAGCCATTTATCCTGCACATCTTCGGGCAGGGACGTGCTAATGCCGTTCGGATATATCGTATCCCCATCCGGCCCGCCGGGCAGGCCTTCGGGCTCAAGGAAGATTTGATGCGCGTTACGGTCAGCAAAGCGCACAACTTTATCTTCGATAGATGGACAATAACGCGGGCCGCGTCCGGAAATAGACCCGCTAAAGACCGCTGATTTTGTTATGTTATCTTGAATGACCTTATGCGTTGCCGCGGTGGTGCTGGTAATCCCGCAGGCAATTTGCGGTACGGTAATATTTGGCGTCATAAAGGAAAAGGGAACAGGCTCTTCATCTGCGTCCTGCATCGGGAGGCTATCCCAATCCAAGCTCGATTTTTGAAGGCGGGCAGGGGTTCCGGTCTTGAGTCGGCCCAGCGATAGACCGGCATTATAAAGCCGCTCAGATAGCCCAAGGGCAGGGGCTTCGCCGTGGCGACCCGCAGGAATACGCTTATCGCCAATGTGGATCACGCCTTTAAGGAACGTTCCTGTTGTCAGAACAATTTGCCCGGCGGCATATTCACGGCCATCTTCGCATTTCACGCCGACAATGCGACCTTTATCGACAATCAGATCATCAACTGCTCCTGCAATAATTGTAAGGCCATCGGTGTAGAGCAGGGCGTCTTGCATGGCATTGCGATATAGTCCGCGGTCACTTTGCGTGCGCGGACCACGCACTGCAGGGCCTTTGCTGCGGTTTAACAGACGAAATTGGATACCCGAGGCATCCGTGACCTTCCCCATCACGCCGCCCATCGCATCAACCTCGCGCACAAGGTGACCCTTACCAAGCCCGCCAATTGCTGGATTACAAGACATTTCGCCTATGGTTTCGAGCTTATGCGTCAAGAGCAGCGTATTCGCGCCCGCGCGCGCAGAGGCGCTGGCCGCCTCACAACCCGCGTGACCGCCGCCAATGATAATGACATCATATGTCGTGTTTTCTAACATGGCCGCGCTATAGCAGATTTTAGCGGGGAGTCATTAGGATGAATCAGGCTCAAAGCTAATTATCTGTCCTCGGGCGTAGCCCCCAGCGCTTTGCTGCAATCGATTCACAGGATCGATTGCGGTCGCGGCGCGTGTTTCACGTGAAACATTACTTTCCGATACAGAACCGAGAGAAAATACGATCGAGCACCGCTTCGATATCTGCTTCGCCCGCAAGCTCTTTGATACCATGCAAGGCTTGACGCAAATCATCACCCGCCAGCTCTGGGGCGCGCGAGAGGGCGAGCATTGCGCGGTCCACCGCCTCTTTGCACCGTATTACGCAATCGCGGTGGCGCGCGCGGGTCAGGCCGGCATCTTCAGTCATTGAAAAACGTTTCTTAAGAATTTCTGACAAAATCGCGCGCGCCTTTGATATGCCCTCGTCGCTATTGGCTGCAATGCGTTCAACATAGAATGTTCCACGTGAAACACTATCATCCTTCGACACATAAAGATCAGTTTTGTTCATCAGGAGAACATCACCGGGTTGAAGCAGTTTAAACAATGACGCGGCCTCCTCATCTTGCTTGGTCAAATCGACGACGCCGATCCGCAAGTCCGCCTGGCTCGCGCGGGCCCGCGCGCGGCGAACGCCCTCGGCCTCAATCACGTCCTCGGTCATCCTTAAACCCGCCGTATCTGATATCCGAACGGGCAAACCATCAATATCTAAATGCGCGTCCAGAACATCCCGCGTGGTCCCCGCAATATGGGAGACAATGGCTGTATCATTACCCGTTAAGCCATTGATTAATGTAGACTTACCAGAGTTAGGCGCGCCGATAATCGCAATATCCACGCCATGCCGAATGGCTTCGCCGCGTCCGCTCTCATCTAAAGCCTTTTGGAGCCCTCTCGACAAGTCCTGCAAACCAGGCAGAGCTTTGTGTGCAAGCTCATCCGGCACATCACCTTCATCGGGGAAATCAATTTCGCCTTCAATCTGCGCCAGCGCGTCTAGAATTGTTTCGCGCCATGTTTCATATGTCGCGCGAAGGCCGCCATCCATTTGCCGAAGCGCTTGAACGCGTTGACGCTCCGTTTGCGCGTCAATGAGATCCGCGAGCCCCTCAGCCTCTGTGAGGTCCATGCGGCCATTCTCAAAAGCGCGGCGGGTAAATTCGCCCGCCTCTGCCATGCGCAGACCAAGGCCATAAAGCACAGTCCCCAGCGCTTCTATGACCGCTGGACTGCCGTGAACTTGAAGCTCAGCCATATCTTCGCCCGTAAAGCTGGCTGGAGCGGTGAAGCGAAGCACCAAAGCTTCATCAATAATACTGGATGTTTGAGGATCGCGTAATTTACGAAGGCTCGCAAAGCGCGGTCGGGGCAGGGCGCCGCGAAGCA
>CALLBH010000133.1 GCA_938001945.1 uncultured Robiginitomaculum sp. | reverse complement strand
GCGCTTCGGCCCGTCAGCCCGCGTGACAGCGCAAAGATGCTGCATGTCGAGAGCGGGCAAATAACTGATCACCACGTTTCTGATCTGCCGGCGCTGTTGCGGGCGGGGGACGTGCTTGTTCTTAATGAAACCAAAGTCCTGCGTGCGGCGCTCACAGCTGTGCGTCCGGCGCGAGCTCATGGCGGCGGCGGCGACGTTACGATTGACCTCAATCTGCACAAGCGTGAAACCGACAATGTTTGGCGAGCCTTTGCGCGGCCTGCCAAGCGTCTGCGTGTTGGCGACGTTATTTCGTTTTCAGATGATTTGACCGCCGAGGTTTTAGCCAAAGAGGCCGTTGATGTGACCTTGGCGTTTTCCAAATCCGGCAAAGCTTTGGACGCGGCGATTGAAGCCTGCGGCGCGCCGCCATTGCCGCCTTACATTGCGCGAAAACGCGCGCCCGATGAAGCGGACATCGAAGATTACCAAACCGTATTTGCGCGCGAAACCGGTTCGGTCGCGGCGCCAACAGCAGGTTTGCATTTTACGCCGGAGCTTTTAGCGGCGCTCGAAACTGCTGGCGTAATATTTGCCAAGCTAACATTGCATGTCGGGGCAGGGACTTTTCTCCCTGTTAAATCTGACAGAACTGATGATCACGTTATGCATAGTGAGTATTTTGAAATTAGTGAGCAGACGGCCGCGCAGATCAATAGGGCACGCGAGCGCGGCGGGCGCATCATTGCCGTCGGCACAACGCCGCTACGGGCTTTGGAAAGTTCCTGCCAAAACGGGCAATTGATTGCGCAGTCGCGAGAGACAGATATTTTCATTACGCCCGGTTACGATTTTCAAATTGTCGACGGGCTTATGACCAATTTCCATCTGCCCAAATCGACGCTCTTTATGCTGGTCAGCGCGCTAGCGGGGCGAGAGGTCATGCAAAGTGCATATGCACACGCGATTGAAAATGATTATCGTTTCTATTCCTATGGCGACTCGTCTTTGCTATGGCGCGCCGCATGAGTAGTTTCCCTTTCAAAGTTGCCGCGACAGACGGCAAAGCCCGCACGGGTAAACTCGTTACGCCGCGCGGCGAAATTCGTACGCCCGCCTTTATGCCTGTCGGCACAGCGGGCACAGTTAAAGGCGTCTATATGAATCAGGTCCGCAGCGCGGGTTCTGATATTATCCTCGGTAACACATACCACTTGATGCTGCGCCCCGGCGCGGAGCGCGTTGCGCGGCTTGGCGGGCTGCACAAATTAGGCGGTTGGGATGGTCCAATACTGACCGATAGCGGGGGCTTTCAGGTTTGGTCACTGTCAAAGCTGCGCAAGATGAGCGAAAAAGGCGTTGAGTTTCAAAGCCATTTGGATGGCAGCAAGCATATGCTTAGCCCCGAGCGCTCGATCGAAATTCAAGCCGACTTGCTCGGCGCAGATATTTCGATGCAGCTTGATGAATGCACGAATTTTCCAGCAACGCGCGAAGAGGCCGCGAGCTCCATGGAGTTGTCGCTGCGATGGGGGCAAAGGTCGCTCGCCGCCTTCGGACAGCGTGAGGCGCAAAACTTATTCGCAATCGTGCAGGGCAGCACATTCGAAGATCTGCGCATTCACAGCGCGCAAGCCAGTGTTCAAGCCGAAGCCGAAGGCGCGCGCTATGGCGGTTTTGCCATTGGCGGCTTGGCGGTCGGTGAGGGGCACGAAGCCATGTGTAATGTGCTGGATTATACTGTGCCGCATCTCCCGAATGATCGCCCGCGATATCTTATGGGCGTGGGTAAGCCGATTGACCTGGTCGAAGCTGTCTCGCGCGGCGTCGATATGTTTGACTGCGTGATCCCGACGCGCTCCGGTCGTCATGGTCAAGTCTGGACGGATGCCGGACCTTATAATATCAAAAATGCCCGCTTTGCCGAAGACGAAAGTCCGCTTGACGCGACTTTGCCCTGCGCGGCGAGCACGGACTACAGCAAAGCTTATATTCACCACCTTATTCGCAGCGGCGAACTCTTAGGGGCGATGCTGCTCAGCTGGCATAATATCGCTTACTTCCAGGGGCTCATGGCGCGCATGCGCGCGGCGATTGCAGCGGGTGAGTTTAACGCTTTTGCCGATACTTTTCGGGCAGGACTCGCGTCGGCGCAGGCTCGCGATTAATTGGGGCCGCTGGGTCGCCTGGCGCAACAACAATGCGCATCGGGCCGCTAACGGAGCTGGGCCGGGCAGGATAGGCGCAGCCAAAGGCCCCGCCAATCCCTTTCAAATAGGCGCGTCTCAAGCGCCCTTTCTCATAGGCTTTATGGAGCGTGCGCTCATATTCATGCGCGCCGGTAATGCGCCGGATTACGCTGCGATAGGGGATCCATCCTGTGGCGGCATCTTCGATTGCATTTGTCGCGGCATTACTCGCCGCTTCAGCGATAAGTTCAGGGCGAGAGCTTTGCGCGGCTGAAACATCTGCGCTATTGCCCAAGACCGCATTGAGTTGGTTAATCTCAGCGATCAGATTTTGACAATGCACGGGGCCATTGATTTCGTAGACATATTTAATTTGTGACAAAGCACGCGGAATAGGGCGCTTACTTAAGTTAAAGTCCCGCAGCGGCGCGCGCAGGGCATCGGGGATGCGGCGTCTGGTTTCGGCCATTGATTTTCGCATCATTGAAGTGTTGCCGGCTTGGCTATCCTTGTCGTACCGGGTTTTATGTTGCGCGGTAGACGCGCATGCGCACAGGCTGAAACCGGCGGTGCAAAGTAGGAATATCCTTAACAGATGGCGTGATCGATAGGGCATTGTAAAAGTCTATGCCATTAGGTCGCAGAAAAACAAGCTTAATGCTGATTTATAGTCTTGACCGCGGCTAAACTCCTGCCTATCTAGCCGCCTCTTAGGAGCTGTTAGCTCAGTTGGTAGAGCAACTGACTTTTAATCAGTAGGTCCAGGGTTCGAATCCCTGACAGCTCACCATTTCTCTGGTTTGTGAATGCCAGATAAATAAATACACTGATTAGTGAACATCACTTGAACAAAACTTCAACTGATGGTGCAAAAAAGCAACAATCTAAGACAAATAGCGGGAATCTAAGGGGTCATGCACTGGCTTTTTGAAAAGAGCTGATGTAACACCCGCTTAAGTGTCCAAATCCTTGGGCATGTGGAAAACCCGGGATGTCCCGAACAATTTATGAATGGCTTAGCCATTTCGGAGGAATATTATGAAGCACAAGCTTCTCGCCGCAGCCGGACTGGCTGCACTCATGGCGCTGCCAACTGCGGCGTCTGCTCAAGATGCCGGCTGGTATCTGCGTGGTAACGTTGGTGGAGGCGTTTTTGATAGCGCTGATTTCACTGGTGATCTTGTTGGTGACGTTGAAGGTGAAGGCAATTTGGCTCCATCTTTGGGTATCGGTTACGAATTCGGCAATAACTGGCGTCTTGAACTAGATGGTACAGCTTTGTGGAACGATACAGCTAAAATCCAGCAGCTTCCAAGCACATCATCTGACTTCCGCACATATTCAGCAATGCTCAACGCGATCTATGATTTTGACGATTTCGGTCGATGGGAGCCTTACATTGGTGCCGGTATCGGTTTCGTACGTGGTCAACTTTCAGCCCAAGCGCATGACTTCCCATCTGAAGGCGGCGGCGTTGCCTCTGCTGTTCCTGTAACAAATGCGGCATGTTCGCCAATTTGTGACTTCCGCGACTCAGACTCAGGTCTAGGTTGGCAGCTTCTTGCAGGTCTAGGTTATGACATCACAGAAAACCTAACATGGGACACGCACTATAAATACATGGGCATGTCTGACATGGACTTCACCGGCACGCGCGGCGTAGTTGGTTCAACTGCAACAAGCGCAATTGCAACTCAGATGGAAGACATTAGCATGCACTTCCTCGGTACAGGTTTCCGCTATCGCTTCGGCGCCGCGCCTGTGCGTGAAGTTGTTTCAATGCCCGATCCGGTTGCTGATTTCCGTTGTTGGAATGGCGAAATGGTCTTCAATGCAGGCCAGTGTGCTGCAGAGCCACAACCCGAGCCAGCTCAGCCAACGATTGCATGTTGGGATGGATCTATGGTATTTGACCGCGCATCATGCCCGGTTGAGCCAGCACCCGTACAGACATTTGCATGTTGGGACGGTTCATTTGTAACAGACACTGCACAGTGTCCTGCAGAGCCAGCACCTGTTCTGACTGTTGAACAGCAACTTTGTGGCCAAGAGTTTATCTCCCAGATCATCTATTATGAGTTCAACAAGCCGCAATCACCTGAAACGCTTTCACAGATGCAAAACATCTTGAACATTTCAGACACATGCCAAGTTGGTTCTGTAAATCTAGTAGGTCACACAGATACAGTTGGCGCTACATCGTATAACCAAGGCCTTTCAGAACGCCGCGCAGCGAACGTCAAAAAAGAACTTGTTCGCCTAGGTGTTCCATCACAGGTTATTTCAACATCCGGTATGGGCGAAACATCGCTATTCGTACCAACGGCTGACAATGTTAAAGAAGCATTGAACCGCCGTGTTGAGGTTACAATTCAATTGAACTCAGTTGTTCCTAGCTACTAAGCTTAGACAGAGTTAAATTTTAGAATTCGGGGCTTCGGTCCCGAATTTTTTATGTTTAAACGTAAATTATGGAATTATTGCCCAATTTTTGACATTTTAGGTGATAAAGCTATTGTAAGATGGAACCAATTTGGTATTTGCGCTTTAATGCATTATAGAATTTACACGGCGTTTGGTCGTGCTAATGGAGGGTAACAATGAAAAAGAGTTTATTAGCCGCGGCCGGTTTGGCTGCGCTCATGGCACTGCCAACAGCGGCAGTCGCTCAAGACAATGATAGCGGATGGTATCTGCGCGGTAATGTTGGCGGCGGTATCTTCGATACAGCTGACTTTACGGGCGACCTCGTCGGTGATGTTGAAGGTGAAGGTAATTTGTCTCCTTCTATCGGTATCGGTTACGATTTCGATAATAACTGGCGCTTAGAGCTAGACGGCACATATCTCTGGAATGATATGGGCGCTATTTCTCAGCTACCAAGCTCATCTGCTGACTTCCGCACATATTCTGCAATGCTAAACGCGATCTATGACTTTGACGATTTCGGTCGTTGGGAGCCATATGTTGGTGCAGGTATTGGCTTTGTTCGTGGACATTTGTCTGCTGAAACACACGATTTCCCGTCGGATTTCTCTGCGTCAGCCGTTCCTGTAACAAACCCGGCCTGTTCGCCGATCTGTGACTTCAGTGACGCGGACTCAGGTCTTGGTTATCAGCTTATTGCAGGCCTAGGCTATGCAATTACTGAGAATCTGTCTTGGGACACGCATTACAAATATATGGGCTTCTCCGATTTTGACTTTACGGGCACACGCGGCGTTGTTGGATCTGATGCAACAAGCGCGATTGGCACACAAATGGAAGATGTTGAGGCTCATTTCCTCGGCACTGGATTCCGTTACCGTTTCGGCGCGGCAACACCTCCACCTCCGCCGCCTCCAAAACCAGTTATGGTGACATGTTTCGATGGTAGCCAAGTGATGACACGTTCTGAGTGTCCACAGCCGCCAGCACCACCTGCAACGCAAGTCTGTTGGGATGGATCTGTCATTGATGCAGCATCAGTATGTCCTAATCGTCCTATCGTAGAGGAACAAGTATACACATGTTGGGATGGTCAAACTGTCGTAACAGACCTGGCACAATGCCCTCCACCACCAGCGCCGCCAGTTCCGCAAAGCTCTTTCTGTGATCAAGGCGATACACAGTTCGTTGTTTACTTTGAGTGGGACAAGTCTCGCTTGACTAACGAAGCGGCGGCTGTTGTTGACCAAGCGTCATCAATTGCGCAGCAGTGCGGTATTAGCGGTGTTGTCCTAGAGGGTCACGCTGACTCATCTGGTAACGCATCATACAATGTTGGCCTGTCTAACCGTCGTGCCAATACAGTTAAGAGCGCTCTGGTTAGCCGCGGCTTCCAAAGCTCCAGCATCACGACTGAAGCGCGCGGTGAGTCACAACTTGCTGTTCAAACTGGCGACAATGTTCGTGAGCCTCTGAACCGCCGTACTGAAGTTATCATCCGCCTGATCCCTGGATCAGACACAATGATGTTCACGCAGTAGCGTTAGCGACATAGAATTCGGAAGCCCGGCCTTGGCCGGGCTTTTTTTATGGATTTGTGCATGTCGCCGGATATGTGCGTAAAATTGGTTGATAAAGGGCGCAATGCGAGCCTTTAACCCTACGCTCTGCTGTTCTAAACTCCCCATATGTCCACACCACTTATTATTTCTTCCGAAGAACGCAGTCGTCTTGATCATATCGCAACGCTGCAAAACGCAATGGTCGAGCGCGTTCAAACTTGGTCCAAAATCAACAGTGGTAGCCACAACCGCGAAGGTATTGACGCTATGCGCTCTGTCCTGCGGACCGCCTTTGAGCCGCTAGGGGGCGAAATTGCAGACAGAGATTTGAAAATTGGTCAATATGTGACCGCTGCAGGCAAGCAGACGGATGTGGATTACGCGCCTGCGCTCGAAGTCACGGTCCGTCCGAATGCGCCAATTCAAATCGTTTTAACCGGGCATTATGACACTGTATTTCCCAAAGATTTTCACTTTCAAGCGCCTAAATGGCTTGATGATGAAACCTTAAATGGTCCGGGCGTCGCCGATATGAAGGGCGGCATAATCGTCATGCTCGAAGCGCTCAAAGCGCTGGAGCAGCATAGCGCGAGGGATAATGTCGGTTATACAGTTCTGCTCAGCCCTGACGAGGAAATTGGCTCTCCGGGCAGCGCGCCGCGCCTGGCTATACTGGGCCGTAAATCTCATATTGGGCTAACGTTCGAGCCCGCGCTTGCCGACGGCTCACTGGCGGGTGCGCGCAAAGGCAGCGGGAACTTCGCTGTCATCATCAAAGGCCGCGCCGCCCATGCCGGACGTGAGCACCACCTTGGCCGGAACGCCATTACCGCTATGGCGCGCTTTGCCGTTCGTTTGGATGAGCTGAACGGACAGCGTGAGGGCGTGACGTTTAACTTTGCCAAACTGGACGGCGGCGGGGCAACGAACATCGTGCCTGAGCTCGCAGTGGGCCGTTTTAATGTCCGCATGATTGAGACTGAGGATTTGGCGTGGATTTCGGCGCGCATTGATGAGCTGGTTGCGCAGACAAATCTTGAAGACGGCATAACCGCCGAGCTAACGGGCGGTTTTTCGCGTCCGCCAAAGCCCATGGCGCCCGCAAATGCCCAAGTTTTTGATTGGGTGAAGCAAGCCGGCGCTTTGCTGGGCCAAGAGATCAAATGGGCCATGAGCGGCGGCGTGTGTGAGGGCAATAATTTGTGGGCAAGCGGATGCCCGAATGTTGATACGCTCGGCGTGCGCGGCGGCGATATCCATTCTGATCGTGAATTTGTTAAAGTGGCAAGCTTTACCGAGCGCGCCCAGCTTGCAGCGCTCATTTTGATGAAAATCGCAAGCGGAGAATTTAATGCGGGAATGGTCAAAGATATGGCGATGGCCGATCTGGAAGCGGCCATTAAGGCGCAAGCATGAGCCTGATTGTTCGCCCCGCGCGGCGCTCTGATTTAGATGCAATATGCGGTCTTGCGAAACTTGCGGGGCCGGGTTTTACGTCGTTATCCGTGGGACGAGAGCGTCTTGCGCAGCGTATTAAAGATAGTGAAGAGAGCTTTGCCGCCGACATTTGCGCGCCCAAAAATGAGCGCTACCTTCTTATTCTCGAAGACACGGATGACGGGACGGTTGCAGGGATGAGCGCTGTGAAATCACGCGTCGGAAACAAAGCGCCGTTTTTTAATTACAAGCTGCTTCGCCTCACCCAAGCGTCCGGATCGCTCGATGAACCTTTCGGTATGGATATACTCATGCTCGTCAATGAATATACGGGCGCGAGCGAAGTCGGCACATTATTCGTCCATCCGGATTATCGCGGCAAGACAGCCAAAAAACGCGGGGCGGGACGATTAATCAGCCAAGC
>CALLBH010000132.1 GCA_938001945.1 uncultured Robiginitomaculum sp. | reverse complement strand
GATGTCATTCCGCAAGTCTTGCGCGTTGTTGATGCTGATATTTCTGATCGCGAAGATACGTTTGAACTCCCCCTAAACTGCCCAATCTGCAATGCGCCCGCGACGCGCAGCGTCGATGATAAAGGCAAGATGGATGTCGTGCGGCGCTGCACCAATGGTCTGTCTTGTCCCGCGCAGGCCGTAGAGAGTCTCATTCATTTCGTCTCGCGCCGTGCATTTGATATTGACGGCATGGGCGGCAAGCAAATCGAAGCGTTTTATGAGTGCGGTCTTGTGAAAGAGCCTGCTGATATTTTTACGCTAGAAGCCCGAAATGACGAAATTAAGCTTGAGACATGGGAAGGCTGGGGCGAGACGAGCGCGACTAATCTGTTTTCCGCAATAAATGAGCGCCGCGAAATTGAATTCGCGCGCGTGCTTTACGCGCTTGGTCTACGCCATATTGGGCATGGCAATGCAGAGCTTCTGGCGAAACACTTTATATCGTGGCCTGCCATGTCCAAAATAGCCATCGCCGCGCAGCCACAAGTCGGCGAGGCATGGGCAGAGCTTATGTCAATTGATGGCGTCGGCGGCGCGGCGGCGAGTTCGCTAACGACATTCTTCGCCAGTGCTGAGCATCGTGAGATGATTGATCGCCTGCTGGCGCAGATCACCGTAATCGATGCAGAACGCCCGTCTATGGATAGCCCCGTGGCAGGCAAAACTGTGGTGTTCACGGGCAAGTTAGAGAAATTCTCGCGCGACGAAGCTAAGTCTCGCGCGCAAAGTCTTGGCGCTAAAGTTTCAGGCAGCGTTTCGGCCAAAACGGCTTACCTCGTCGCGGGGCCGGGGGCGGGCAGTAAATTAAAAAAAGCGACAGACCTTGGCGTGAAAACACTGACCGAGGATGAGTGGCTGGATCTTATTGGCTGACCGTATAATGCCGCTCAATATTGCGTGTTATTTCAAACCACTCCGTTTTTCGCGTTCGATCCTGATGTGCTTTGAAGGCAGCTTCGTCTATAAAGGCTTCATCGACTTTATACCGCCCTGGCCGGCTTTTAACCGGGGTGACATCAAAACGTATGCAGCCCGGTTCTGCATGTGTTAGCGCGGAATGCTTCGGCAATGCTCTCTCAAAGGCCGCGCGGTCTTCAGGCGGCACATCAACAAACCCTGAGATCGAAAATATGGCCAAGGCTAAATCTCCGCGCAAGCCTCTTTCAGCCACGCCGCGACCTCATCACTGACGCGCGGGCTGATTTTCTCATAGACCTCGGCGTGATAGGCGTTCAGCCAACTCAGCTCATCGGGGCTTAGAATATCTTTATCGACCAAGACGCGGTCAATCGGCGCAAAAGTCAAATTTACAAAACCGAGCATATCTCGCTCGCCGCCTTTAATCGGTTTGGGCGCGTGGACATATTGCAAGTTTTCTGTGCGGATGCCGTAGCCGCCCGCTTTATAAAATCCGGGTTCATTAGAGACAATCATGCCGGGGCGCAGAGCGATATTATTCGGCCCTTTGCTTATGCGCTGCGGGCCTTCGTGAACGCCTAGATAGACGCCCACGCCGTGACCCGTGCCGTGATCATAATCCAGACCGCTATTCCACAGCGCCATACGGGCCAGCGCATCGAGTTGATGCCCGCTCGTGCCTTCGGGAAAGCGGATAGAGGCCAGCGCGATATGACCTTTAAGGACCAATGTGAAATGACGCTTCATCTCGGATGTCGGCTCGCCAATCGCGACGGTGCGCGTGACGTCTGTTGTGCCGTCTTGATATTGCCCGCCGCTATCGACAAGGAACAGCGTTCCGCGATCTAGCTTGATATTACTGTCCGTATTGACGCGGTAATGCGGGAAAGCTCCGTTGGGGCCCGCGCCGGAAATAGTCTCAAAGGAGAGATCTTTTAAGCCATCATATTCACGGCGAAATTCTTCGAGTTTCTGCGCGGCGTTGATTTCGTCATAATCGCCGCTTTGCGCTTCAGTTGCTAGCCAGTGCAGGTAATAAGCGAGCGCCACCCCGTCGCGCAGATGCGCGGCTTCGGTGCCTGCAATCTCTGCAGCGTTTTTGCACGCCTTGGGGAGCATGACGGGGTCCATTGCGCGGTGAAGCGTTGCCCCAGCTTCTTCAAGTGTATCAAACATAAAGGCGCTAGCGGTTGAGGGATCAATCCAAACTTTCTTGCCTGACAGATCATTTAATCCGCCCGTAAGCGCATCTTCTTTGCGAAGTGATATTTCATTGCCGAGATGGGCGCGCACGGCGCTGCCTATTTTGTCAGGATGGACATATAAATCCACGCTAGCGTCATCGAAAATGACGACCGTAGACAGCGGCAACGGCGAACACATGACATCGCCGCCGCGAATGTTCAAAAGCCATGCAATAGAGGCCGGCGATGTAATCAACGCGGCTTGAGTGCCGCTCTCTTTGAGGCGTTTTGCGATTTGCGCGCGCTTATCACCGTGCGACATGCCTGCAAATTCTTGGGGTTGAACCGTGATCGGGGCCATGGGTGCGGGCGGACGATCTGTCCACGCTTGGTCGATGGGGTTAGCCGGTAATGGGATAAGCTCTGCGCCATTACCTTCAACGGCGCTTCGGATTTTACCCAGCGCATCGGGACTGTGCAGGCGGGGGTCATATCCAATGCGGTGACCGTTTTCGATGTTCTCATCTAGCCATGTGGCAACGCCGCGTTCCAGTGTTTCATACTCGAATAATGTGCCGTCTGTCTGGTCTTTGACTTGGAGGGTATAACGCCCGTCGACAAACATAATGGCGCGCTCGGTCATAATCACTGCTGCGCCCGCTGATCCCGTAAATCCGCTAACCCACATTAAGCGTTCATTCGCGTCAGGAAGATATTCATTTTGATACTCATCTTCATGAGGGACTAAAAAGCCATCGAGACGAAGATCTGATAAGGTCGCGCGCAATTTTGGTAGATTGTCGCGCCCAAATTGAGGGCCGCCCTGAACGTCGAAATTTTGTATCATATTATTGTCCTTTGGCGCTTTTTAAGGCGTAGGTTAACAACTCGCAACCTTTGTGACAGGCGCTGTTCATATTTCCGACATATTTAGATAATTAACACTTAAGTCAGGGGCGAGCTGATTTTGAAAGTGTATTATGGCCCGTCATATCGAGAAAAATATCGATCCAATTACCGGCGAAGCCTATCGCGTCATCCAGGGCGTCAAACTTTCAAAATATAGTCAGCCGATCTCATTTAAACCTCGAAATGCTGAAATCTATGATTTTGCGGATTACTACGATGATGGAAATACCGACCTAAATATCCCGAGATATATACGCCGGCGGGCATAGGTTACTGAGACGTTACCAGAGCCTTGCATATATGCATGGCTCATTTGGCGTGATGTCGGTTCTTAAATCTCTGAAATTGTTTACTTAAATCTCAACTCATCAATAGTGATGAGGAGACATAGGATAAACAAATGACTGATTCAACACGCACACAACCTCGTGGGACTGCACAGCGCCGGAGTGGCGTCGAGTTTCGTTCAAGCTTGATTGCTCGCCGTAACAAACGTGCACGCCGCCGCGCATATCGCGCGCTTTAATCAAGCGACATAGCGCGGCCTAGCCGTGCTTCCCGATTAATGTGACCCAGCCTTCTAACGGGGGCTGGGTTTTGCATGTCAGGCCCGCAGCTTTAAACCCTGCTGCGACTTCATCGGCTTGCTCGGTTAGAATACCAGACAGAATAACTCGGCCATCTTTGGCTGTGGCCTGTGCAATATCCGCTGCCATCTTAAGCAGCGGTCCAGCCAAGATGTTGGCAAAGATGAGATCAAAGGTCTGATCCTTGAGCGCCTCATGGCCAAAACCATCCGCGCGCACGGCGTTAATGTGATCGTCTACATTGTTGAGCGCCGCATTTTCCAGCGTTACATCCACCGAGTCTTGGTCAATGTCGCTAGCCAGAATGTTGCGTTTTAGTTTCATCGCGGCGGCAATTGCCAAAACGCCCGCGCCCGCGCCGAGATCCAGAACCTTTTCCGGATCAAATCCAGATCCCATCAGCGCGTCAAATGCGAGCAAACAGCCTTTGGTTGTGCCATGATGCCCTGTCCCAAAGGCAAGCCCTGCCTCGATTTGAATGGGGAAAGGACAATCGCTCGGAACTTTATCTGCGTCATGCTCACCATAAATAAAGAATGGCCCGGCGGTTACGGGCGCTAATCCGGATTGTGACAAGCTCACCCAATCTTCATCGGGGAGCTGCGCCACTGAGGCCTGCGCGCCACCTGGCACCGTAAGAGCAGACAGCGCAGCATCGGCCTCACCCGATGTTTCATACAGCGCTTGAACCGACATTTGACCATTCGGCTGGTCATAAATGGACACGGACAATGCCATCATGGGCGCGTCAAAGCCGAGCGCATCGGACAAGGCAAAAGCTTCATCGGCCTGCGTGATAATCGTAAGCGCAAAAGGCGGGGCGGGGGTATCGGTCATGTTTTCTCTACAAAATTATCAAGGACTTTTTTCTCGCCCGCTTTTTCAAAGGCAACAGTGAGCTTAGTTCCGTCAGCGGAGGTCACTTTGCCATAGCCAAATTTTTGATGGAAAATACGCTCACCTATTTTGAAGCTGCTGCCTTTGTCTTTGGCGGGGCGCCGAACAGCGTGGCCTTCGATGTTTTTAGGCTGCCGCCCGTAAGTTTTGTCTTTATTAGCTTGATATCTATTCCAGCCGGGGCTGTTGCGCGTGGATTTCGCGCTCTCAAAACTATTGGCAAAGCGCTCCGCGACGTCGCTTTGCACCGAAGAGCTGCTGTCATAATATCCCGTCTCGGCTTGGGCGGTGACATGTTTGGGCGGCAATTCGTCAATAAAGCGCGAGGGCAGACTGCTTTGCCAGCTGCCATAGACTTGGCGGTTGGCGGCAAAGTAAATCATGCATTTTTCGCGCGCCCGCGTGATGCCGACATAGGCCAGACGCCGCTCTTCTTCGAGCCCCGCAAGTCCGCTCTCATCCATGCTTTTTTGTGAGGGGAAACTCCCATCTTCCCAGCCCGGCAGGAAGACCAGCGGGAATTCCAAACCCTTGGCCGAGTGAAGCGTCATCAGGCTAACCTTGTCATCTGTCTCGGCCGTTTCAATATCCATGACCAGGCTAACATGCTCTAGATATGCGGGCAGCGTATCGAACTCCGCCATAGCCTGAACCAGTTCTTTTAGGTTCTCGAGACGTCCCGCCGCTTTGGCGTCTTTTTCGTCTTTGAGCATTTGCGTATAGCCGCTCTCATCCAAAATACGCTCGGCGAGTTCAGTATGCTTAATCGCGCCGACTTCATTGCGCCAGCGATCCAGATCGCGAATGAAGGATGAAATACCTGTTCGCGCGCGTCCGCGAATTTCGTCTGTTTTCACGACTTCACGCGAGGCGGCCTCCAGCGGGATTTGCATGGCCCGCGCCGCGCGCTGCAATTTTTGAACACTGGTCTGGCCGATGCCGCGTTTGGGCTTGTTGATGACGCGCTCAAAAGCGAGGTCATCTGTTTCTGATACGATGAGGCGCAGATAGGCATGAGCGTCGCGAATTTCTTGGCGTTCGAAAAAGCGCGGCCCGCCTATGACGCGGTACGGAAGGCCCAGCATGATAAAGCGCTCTTCAAAGGCGCGCATTTGGCGCGAGGCGCGCACCAAGACGGCGATGTCATTATATTGCCGCCCGTCTGTGCTCTTCCAATTCTCTATTTCCGTGGACACGGCGCGCGCTTCGGCTTGGCCGTCCCACACGCCGGCAACGACAACTTTCTCGCCGCCTGCATCTTCGGTCCATAATGTCTTGCCAAGGCGGCCTTCATTGGCCGCGATGAGGCCCGAGGCAGCGGCGAGAATATGTTCCGTCGAGCGGTAATTGCGCTCTAGCTTTATGACCGCCGCGCCCGGGAAATCGGACTCAAAGCGCAGGATATTATCGACCTCTGCGCCGCGCCATCCATAGATCGATTGGTCATCATCGCCGACAACGCACAAATTCTTAGAGCCCTGCGCGAGCAGCCGTAGCCACATATATTGCGAGACATTTGTATCCTGATACTCATCGACCAGAATATATTTAAATTTTGCGTGATATTTCGCCAGCACTTCGGCGTTGTTTCTAAATATCGTGACGCAGTGCAAGAGCAGATCGCCAAAGTCGACGGCGTTGAGCTGCTTCAAGCGGTTTTGATATATCTTATAAAGCTCGCGTCCTTTGCCATCGCCAAAACTAAACCCGTCATTGGCTGAGAGTTGGTCGGGCGTTAGGCCCTTGTTCTTCCACCCATCAACAAGGCTCGCCAGATGGCGCGCGGTCCAGCGTTTCGGGTCTAGTCCTGCTGCTTGGATAATTTGCTTCATGAGGCGAAGTTGATCATCTGTATCCAAAATCGTGAATGTTGATTTCAGGCCGACGAGTTCAGCGTGGATACGCAATATCTTGGCGCTAATGGAATGGAATGTGCCCAGCCACGGTAAGCCTTCGACTTGGCCAATGAGCTTACCTGCGCGTTCACGCATCTCGCGCGCCGCTTTATTGGTAAAGGTCACGCATAAAATCTGTGAAGGGTAAGCCCGTCCAACCCGCAAAATATGCGCGAGGCGATGGGTGAGAACACGCGTCTTGCCTGTGCCTGCACCCGCTAAAACGAGAACGGGTCCATCAATCGTTTCCACGGCGCGGCGCTGCTCGGGATTTAACCCGTCCAGCAGCGAGGGCGCGCCGCCGCTGCGCGAGCTAGCAAGGCCAGCCATGGCTTGCTCGGATATTGATAATTGGCGCTGAGAATCGGGCGGAGTCATGAGCGGAACATAGGGAAAACATTGCGCTGGCGAAAGTCCCCATTTTCACTTAAACTGCGACATGTTTAAACGACATTGCATCACATTCTGCCTCATTCTTCCCGTCATGCTCAGCGCCTGCACGGGCGCAAGCCACATTCCGCCGCCATGGGAGATTCCAGGTGCGGTGATTGGCACAACGATTGGCAATGCGCGTTATGAGGCGCGACGTAAAAAGGTGAAAACCTATCTGGTGGATCATTACGACATTATATTAGTGCAGCTAAATTCTGGGGGCGGGGCGAATGTGCACGAAGCTTATAGTTTGGCGAATGTCCCCGCAGCTGAATTTGCCAAACTCACTCAAGAGCTCTCAACTAATCCTCAGATATATTTAAATGGCCCGCCTGAGCAAAATATCGAGCGGATAACTGTAGCTATTATGGTGCATGGAGATTAATTCTTGTCTGATGAACGCATTTCGGGAATTGCAAAGCCGCATATCTCTTGGGTTTTTAGATGTGGAACCCAACATAGATAAGGATTATCATTTTTATCTTTTATGACAGACTGCATTTTTGTCTTTGACAGGGTTTGTCCATCTATCGATACGATTTTATCACCTATATTGAGACCGGAGTTTTCCCAAGTGCCAAGAATAAATACTGTTAGGCCATCCCAATTCGCACTGGGCATGCCACCGCCCGGGCGCTTAATGCTTCGAACGGGAGAATCCGTGAAATCAGCTTCGTTCAAATCGATTGATATCTGGCCTGCATCTAAATCAAATGCTGTACGAAAGCGCCTGAGGAATTTCCAACCAATCACACCATCTGATTGTTGGCTAAAGGGGAGCATATCTATCCCGACAGTGTCTATCAGTGCCGTTTCACGTCCAATTCGAAATTGCGATTGGCCTAAATAATCTGGCTGATATCTGCCCCCTAGCCCTATGCTCTGAGGCAGGGCGCATTGTAGAATTTCAATATCAGGATGACGTGATCGATTTAAAATCAGTTCATTGCTCGAGCCTGTATCAACAATGAAAGTGTAAAGTTTTTCTTCGTTCTGACCGGGAAGCGTCATGGGGAGTGTGACTTGCCATATCCATCCATCCTCAATGTTGAATGGATAGCTTTGAGACTTTTCAAAGTTAACATTTGCGCCTGCTTTTAGATGAGCAACAATTTTCGCAAACGGGTCAAATAATACAATCGAGGTTTTGCCATCTTTTTGCACCCTAAGTATCGGGAGTAATCCATCAAAATGAGGTGCGTCAGTTTCGTGAATTTGATACGGAGAGTAATCTATGAGTATAGCATTTGGGATTGTAATCTGTTCAATGTTTAAAGTGATTTGAACAGGTTCGGCTTTTTTTGCTGAAGCCTTCTGATCGCCCCCAAAAACATTTCCTCTAATGTTAGGCTCAGTTTTGGCTTCAATATGAGGAAAGCTCTGCTCAAAAAGAGCAAGATTAGACGTGCCGCTGTCGTAAAATATTCGGGCAGGTTTATTATCAATTTCCAAATCAAGCAGGATTCCATTGCTGTCATATTGATAGGGAAATGTGAATACCGCTTCTTCGAGGTTATAGTTTTGAGCCTGACAAGTTATAACAGTCGAAAAGATTATGACTAACGCGATGGTGCATTTTTGAATAACTATTTTCAACTTGTTCCCCCTTCATATGGATCGACCACACTTATTGTTATCGGGACGAAAGGGCTAAAGTCAATTTTCTGTAGAGTTATTCGGCACATAAGGATAATTGCCGTGCCGCGCGGGTCGTCCATTTTCATCAACATTGACGAAAACGACTTTATCAATCGAGACGATTTCTTCTTTCGTTTCCTTGACCCGCACATGGCAGGTGACGGCAATTGTTGTGCGGGTCACATCAACCGTATCAACGCCAATTTCAACAACATCACCTTGATAGGCGGGGGCGAGGAAATTGAGCTCTGACATATATTTTGTGACAAGTGTTTTTGTGTTCATTTGGCACGCGGCATAGACGCCGCATTCTTCGTCGATCCATTCTAAAATCCGTCCGCCAAAGAGCGTGTTTCCAGAATTAAGATCGCCGGGTTTGACAACTTTGCGCGTGCGGTATTTCAAAGACATAGCGTGTATTAAGCGGCATTTATGACAGCGACAAGACATAACCAATTCTGCGTTCTATTTTCTTGGGTACGCTGAAATATTGTTCGGCTCGACAGGGCCATGGCATCTTGTATGTTATACTTTGAATCGGGGACAAACATGACAAGTTTTCTATTACTCGCCTTTATATTTCTCTGCGCCGGCGTCATTGCCGTTCCGATTGCGTCCCGATTGGGATTGGGGTCGGTGCTCGGTTACTTGCTCGCGGGCATCGCGATTAGCCCTTTGCTGTCCATCCTGCATGTAGACGTGATTGCAATCCAGCATTTCGCGGAATTTGGCGTGGTGATGATGCTCTTCCTTGTAGGGCTGGAACTGGAGCCGAAACTTCTGTGGAAAATGCGACACAAATTGATGGGACTTGGCGGCGGGCAAGTTTTAGGCACGACCGCGGTCATAACATTTATTGCCATGGCATTTGGGCAGCCTTGGAGCATTTCGCTCGCAATAGGTTTAACCCTCGCGCTGTCTTCAACCGCCATTGTTTTGCAGACCCTCAATGAAAAAGGCTTGATGAAAAGTGACGGCGGGCAGTCAAGTTTCTCAGTCCTTCTGACCCAAGATATTGCGGTCATTCCGATGCTCGCGCTTATGCCATTACTCGCCATGCCGGAACTGGTTGAGGCGATGAGCCATGGCGCAGGCGGCGGCGATCACGGCCCGTCGCTCAGCCTCGTTGCGGGACTGAATGCATGGCAGACGACACTCGTGACGCTGGGCTGTATAGCTGCTGTTGTCCTCGGCGGCATATATCTGACGCGCCCAATATTCCGGTTCATTGCGGGGGCAGGGCTGCGCGAATTATTCACCGCTGCGGCGTTGATGATGGTCATTGGCATTGCGCTTCTTATGACGGTTGTCGGTCTGTCGCCTGCGCTGGGGACATTCCTCGCGGGCGTTGTTCTGGCCAATAGCGAATATCGACACGAACTGGAATCCGATATAGAGCCGTTTAAAGGTCTGCTCTTGGGGCTGTTCTTTATGACCGTCGGGGCAGGGATTAACTTCGCGCTTCTATCTGAAAACTTCGCTCTCATTCTTGGCCTGACGTTAGGGCTTATCGCGGTAAAAGCCGCCGTGCTTTACGTGCTGGCCGTAATCTTCAAAATTCGCGGGTCGGGGCGTTGGCTCTTCACATTGGGCCTGGCGCAAGCAGGTGAATTCGGATTTGTGCTTTTGTCCTTTACAGTGATGAATGGTATTTTGCCGACCGCAATTGCCGATCAGCTTTTGCTCATTGTGGCGCTTTCCATGCTGCTCACGCCGCTTCTCTTTATCATCCACGATAAAATCATCGCGCCTCGATATGCTAAAATCCAAGATCGCGAAGCCGATAAAATGCCTGAAGACAGCCATATCATCATTGCGGGGCGGGGCCGCGTTGGCGGTATCGTTGATCGGCAACTTCGCGCGGCAGGCTTTTCCTCCACCGTGATTGATTATAGTTCTAAACAGCTCGCTATGCTTCAAAATTACGGGATTAAACATACCTATTATGGCGACGCAACGCGGCCTGACCTGCTGCATTCCGCTGGTATCGACGAGGCAAAACTCTTGATTGTGGCAATTGACGGCAAAGAGCAGATCAATGCTTTGGTCAAATATGCCGTGCATAATTATCCGCATCTGCATGTGATTGCCCGCGCCGTAGATCGCAATCATGTGTATGAGTTATGGGCGCATGGATGCCGCGATATTATTCGCGAAACCTATGATAGTTCGCTGCGTCTTGGCCGCTCCGCTTACGAAGCTCTAGGCGCGTCGCGTGAAACCGCAGATCGCATGGTTGCCGAATTTAACGAGCTTGATGGTAAAGCGATGGTCGAAGTGGCCGATGCCTTTGACGTTAATATTCCGCCGCATGAAAATGACATCTTCGTGGCTAAGGTCCGCAAGATGGTGGCCGAATGGGAGCCCGAGGTCGAAAAGAAAATCACGGCGATTTTCAAATCAGAGACTTAGGTCGTCTGTAATTGACGAATGACCCAGACGCGAAGATAACCCGCAAGACCGCCTTCATATTTTTCTGCCACGCGCGCATCGTCCATAGCGGCTAAAAATCCGGCGAGGGACAGGCTATCGGTCGCTATGTGACTGTCAATGACAGTCCAAAACTCTGCCTCCAGCGCAACAGATGTGGCATGGCCATGCAGGCTAACGGATCGCTTAATTCGGGTCATGGGCATTCATAACTTATCCTCTGCGCTGTTCAACCGCTATGTCATGACGCGAAAGAGCGATGTCATGACACGGTTTCATTTGCGCACGCCGTAAAACCGCAGCAGGTTAGGTGAAATTGGAGGCATTATGAAAAAGACTGAAAAAATTGAAGTGCGCTTGTCCCATGAGGAAAAGGCAGAACTCACCAAAATCGCCGAGGGTGAGGGGCGTAGCGTAAGCGAGCTCATTCGGCACCTTGTGGAGCGGTATATCACGCTAAATACGGCGCGCCTGCCTAAAAAAGCGCCATGGCTTGCCCTTGGAGCAACGGCGATTGCGGCATTTCTCGCGGGGCATTTGTTGACCTATTATATCGCAAAATCCAAGTCTCACCCACCTGTCTATAATTTCTACACTCAAGTCGATAAGGACAATACGGGAATAGGTAGTGATGATATTTCCGTACCTATCATCGCGCGGGATGGATATGAAAACACCTTCATAATCCCGCGCAAGCAAGGTGACGTAGAAGTGAGTTTGCGCATAGATGCAAAGCGCGACGCGCTCCCTGTACTAAATGTGATATTGTGTGAAAAAAGCCAGACGTCATGCGACCTCATCGCCTCTCCGAAATTGACATTTGATCATCATGACAGCGCGCGGATAAAACTTTCCTCGGAAAAGGGATATGGCATTCGCCTCGGTATTCAACCCGCCGAGAATTAGTTCTATAGGTTAGGGTCTAATTTGTGACCGTCGAGTGATTTTTCGCGCTTATTGCTTTGGGCCGTGTCCAAATTTTTCTGCGCCTTAGCACGTCCAAACTTCGCGCGGTTCGCTTCGGCCATGGCGGTTTTATCCGCCTTGGCTTTGGCTTTGCGAAATTTGTTTAAGTTGATGGGCGCGCCGCTCATTCATCATCTCCGCATAATATATCAAGATAGGCCTCGGGGTTTTTTAAAAAACTGCGGGTCACGTCTACATGTTCCAAATCATCCCACTGCGCGCGGGCTAAACCATTTTCATCAATTTGATAAATCCACGCATCGGGATAAGCCAGTATTATTGGAGAATGTGTTGCGATAATAAATTGACAATTATCCTGCGCGAGTTGGTGAATGTATGTAAGCAAGCTTAATTGACGTTGCGGTGATAATGCGGCTTCGGGCTCGTCGAGAAAATATAGACTGTCAGAACTAAACCGATTTTCGACTAGGGCTAGAAAGCTTTCTCCATGAGACATATTATGGAGTGACAATCCACCATATGATTTTTGGGCGCCGACATTATCTATGCTTGTCGCAACGTTGAAGAAACTCTCTGCGCGTAAAAAGAAGCCGCCTTTTTCACGCTTGGGCGCGCGGATAAGACGTAGATAGTTATGTAAATCAGTATGCGATTTGGTCGTTTGAAAATTGAAGTTCTTGGTGCCGCCTTCAGCATTAAATCCTGCGGCAATCGCTATGGCTTCTAAAATTGTCGATTTTCCTGAGCCATTTTCACCAACGAGAAATGTCACTTTATCATGAAACTCTAAATCCGTAAGCGTTTTGATAGCAGGCAGATTGAATGGGAACACGTCTGGATCCCAGCCTTCATTGCGATTGCGGCCAACACTCATAATGTAGCCGGGAAAATCTATGCTCGAGCGTCGCTCCAAAATAGACCTAGCGCGGCTTAATCATCAGTTCGGGGCGCACGACTTTATCGAATTCTTTCTCTGTGACAAAGCCGAGCTTGAAGGCTTCTTCGCGAAGGGTTGTGCCATTTTTATGCGCGGTCTTGGCGACCTTTGTGGCGTTGTCATATCCGATTGTCGGGGCCAGCGCTGTGACCAGCATAAGCGAGCGAGAGAGCAATTCTGAAATGCGGTCTTCATTGGCGGTTATGCCGCTGACGCATTTATCGGTAAAGGCCATGCAGCTATCGGACATGATCTGAATGGATTGCAGCATATTATAGGCCATGACGGGTTTATAGACATTGAGCTCAAAATGACCTTGGCTGCCTGCGACGGTCATGGTCGTATTATTGCCCATGACTTGCGTGCATACCATCGTTAGCGCTTCGCATTGGGTGGGGTTAACTTTGCCGGGCATGATCGAGCTTCCGGGCTCGTTCGCGGGCAGGGAAATCTCGCCTAAACCGGAGCGCGGGCCGGAGCCAAGAAAGCGTATGTCATTGGCGATTTTAAACAGGCTTGCCGCGACTGTATTAATCGCGCCATGGGCCGAGACAAAGGCATCATGGGCGGCCAAAGCTTCGAATTTATTGGGTGCGGTTTTAAACGGAAGTTTTGTGTAATTGGCGACTTCGGCGGCGAAGGTTTTCGCAAATTTAGGCTTGGCGTTTAGCCCCGTTCCAACAGCCGTTCCGCCTTGGGCTAAAGGATAAAGTTCTTTCAACCCTGCCTCTATGCGTTTGATTCCATTATCAATTTGCGCGGTATATCCCGAGAACTCTTGTCCCAATGTGACAGGCGTCGCGTCTTGGGTATGGGTGCGGCCGATTTTGATTATCTTTTTAAACTCTTGGGCTTTGTCATTTAAGCCGTTACGCAAATAACGCAGTGCAGGCAGAAGGCGATGGTGAATTTCTTCAGCCGCCGCAATATGCATGGCCGTCGGAAATGTATCATTAGAAGACTGGCTGCGATTAACGTGATCATTGGGATGAACCGGGTCTTTGGAGCCAATTTCCCCGCCCATAATTTCAATGGCGCGGTTAGAGATAACTTCGTTGGAGTTCATATTGGACTGCGTGCCGCTGCCTGTCTGCCATATGGAAAGCGGGAAGTGATCATCTAGTTTGCCTTCGGCGACTTCTTTGGCTGCTTTCACAATGGCCCGGGCGCGTTTTGCGTCTAAATTATCAAGCGACTTGTTGGATAATGCCGCGCACATTTTGACAACACCCAGCGCGCGGATAAGCGGGGCGGGCATGGTCTCATTCCCAATTGGAAAATTGATCAAGCTACGCGCGGTTTGCGCGCCGTAATATTTATCCGATGGAACTTTGAGCGGGCCAAAGCTATCCGTTTCGGTGCGGGTATCTGTCATGTCGAATAATCCGTTCTATAAATAAGAGAATATATAAAAATAACGAGTCCAAGGACTGTGCATATGGGGCCCGAAATTGATGAGTTAAGCCAAGAAGGAGGACCACTTGTCGCGATAGAAGATGTGAGGGTTAATACGCCAAACAGGAACAAGGCCAAATTGATCAAAAAAATGAGCATGCCTTTCATGCCAAGAGGTTTGATCGAATATTGGCGCCGATTAACCGTGCCTTTGTACCAATCAGCAGCCACGATTACTTCTTACGGAAACTATCCAAGCTGACGACTTTACTCTCTTCGGGCTTATCGGCGGCTTTGTC
>CALLBH010000131.1 GCA_938001945.1 uncultured Robiginitomaculum sp. | reverse complement strand
GACCCACCCAAGTTGGGGCCAAAATATTGTCGAAGACGTCGAAAACATCGTCTTCCTGCGCGAAGGGGCAAGCTATCTCGTGGATGACGCTATTTCTCTGACGGCGAACTTACCGGAATTCCGTCTGGATAATGATGACGTAATTAACGGCACAAATCTTGATGACCAGATGATCTTCGGCAATGGCGACCAATCGCTTTACGGCGGCCTTGGCGATGACTTCTATGATGGCGGCGCAGGTTTTGACCAAATCAATTATGACGGCGCGCTCTCTGAATGGCTTCTGACCGATAATGGTAATGGCACATATACCGCCAGCCACGATATTTGGGGCACGGACACCTTCACCAATATTGAAGGCCTGTTCTTTAATGGCGGCGGCGGCGAATTTGTCGCTGTTGCAGATTTCTTTGGCTAGCCTAGATTGGGTCTATGACCCAGCCATCTGACATTGAAAAACCCAAAGGCCGCTCCATGTGGCGCGGCATTAAAGGGCAATGCCCGCGCTGCGGGGAGGCCAAGCTCTTTCGCGCCTATCTTAAGCCTGTTCATAGCTGCGGCTATTGCGGCCAAGACTGGGATGAAATCCGCGCAGATGATGGACCGGCATGGCTAACAATCCTGATCGTCGGCCATCTGGTGGGGCCGCTAATTGTTTATTTCGTCATGAATGAGTCTATCCCGCTCTGGGTAACGTTTGTGCTTATTCCTGTACTTGTCGCAGGCCTGTCACTGCTGGTTCTCCCGCGCTGCAAAGGCGCCTTTATGGGCCTCATCTGGGCCACAGGCGCGCCGACGAGTTAACTCATTAGCCGTCATTCCGACGCGGGCTTGCCCGCCCGGAATGACGGCTCTATTTTAAAAGTTCCGTCCAACCTTCACCGCCTTCACCATCGCCGTAGGTAGCGCGTAATCTTTCAAATCGCTGAGCGGCGCATGAACGCCTTTCGGCAATATGCCTTCCCCGCGATAAACGGTCAGCCGCAATTTAAAATGCGTGAACACATGCTGCACCTGCCCCGCCTTTTCCCAATTCAGCTTTAATGGCGCAGCGGACAACCAGTCGGACTCATCGGCTTTATCCTCGCGCCAATCCGTCCCCGGCAACTCCATCATCCCGCCGAGCAAGCCTGTCTCCGGACGCCGTCGCAGGAGCAGGTTTTCACCATCGGACAGATAAAACACGGCCCCATAACGCGTTGGCATTTTTTTCTTGGGAAGTTTCTTGGGATAATCCAGCGGATTGCCCGCCGCGCGGGCCGCGCAATATTTTGACCAAGGACAAATGCTGCAATCCGGGTTTTTAGGACGGCACACAGTCGCCCCTAAATCCATAAGCGCTTGGGCATAATCTGACGGACGCTTTGGCGACGCAATCTGCCCCGCCAATGCGCTAATTTCTTTCTTGGCCGGCGGCAGCGGGTTTTGCACGGCGCGCAGGCGGCTAATGACGCGCTCTACATTTCCATCGACGACATTGGTCGCCTCCCCGAAACATATCGCGGCAATGGCTGCGGCCGTGTAGGGTCCAATGCCCGGGAGTTTTAAAAGGCCCGCTTCGCTATCTGGAAACGCGCCGCCAAATTCATCGCGCACAATCTGCGCGCATTTATGTAGGTTTCGCGCGCGCGCATAATATCCAAGCCCCGCCCATAATGTCAGAACGCGGTCACGCGGCGCATCCGCAAGGTCTTGCACGGTTGGAAATTCGGCGAGGAACTTTTCCCAATAGGGCGTGGCGTGAGGAACAGTTGTTTGCTGCAGCATGATTTCGGATAGCCAGACGGCGTATGGATCAGCCACCATACCGCGCGCGCGGTCTTCGGGACGAATACGCCACGGCAATGTGCGGCCTGACTCGTCATACCACGCGAGCAGTTTGCGGCGTAGAGCGGGGATGTCTTGGGGGCGGGTGGTCATAGGGCATACTTAGACTTGCGCGTGATAAAAAGCGACAGCACAAAATGTAAAGAGCGGGATTGCCCCCATCGACCCGCTCCCGATGGTCGCGGCCCACTTCCCCCGCAAGCGGGAGAAGATTTGCCGCACAAAGAAAGATCAACCTTCCCCTGCCTGCGGGGGAAGTCCGTGAGCGAAGCGAGGGGGATGGGGGCGAGAGCCGCGATTTCACCCTCTCCCATCTGACGGAATGTTCATCATCCTGCCATAGACGCGTGCGCGAAAAAAAGCGACAAGAGCCTATGCAAAAGGACAGCTCACATATGCCGCCGCCAACGGACGGCCCGCTTGCGCCGCAAGTGGAATATGGCCGACGCCTGCCGGGCACATCCAAATTGACAGCGCGAGAGCGTAAAGCCCTGCTCGCGCAATATTTAGCGGGCAACCGCGGACGTCCTGCAATCCGCAATGTCCCCCAAGTTTCCCGCGCGGCAACGCGCATCGTAAAGCCGCTCTCCAAAACCTTTGGCGCAAGTGCGGGCGGATTAGAAAAACAGTGGTTTCATATTGCCGGCCCCAAATTATCACGGCTGTCCAAACCCGGCCGTATTCAGGGCGGTCGCGACGGGCGGGTCTTAACCGTAATCGCCAAAGGCCCCGCCGCCACTTTGATTAATGCCGATAGCGCAAATATCTTGCAGCGCATCAATACCTATCTCGGCGCGGGCACGATTGCGAAATTGAAAATCGTTCAAGGCGCCATCGCAAACCCCAAAGCCGTAAAACCGCTCCAGCGGCGCAAAACCGTGCCTGCGGGTCTGTCGCCTAATGAATTAGAGACGCTGCAAAAAGGGCTGGAAAGCGTGCATAGCGAGCGCCTAAAACAAGCGCTCGAAGGTCTTGGCCGCGCGGTTATCTCTCAATCTAAATCGGGAAAACGATTATGAAACGCATCCTTATGTCCGCTCTTTTAGCCACAGCTGCATTGAGCTTTACGATCGCAGCGAGCGCGCAAAGCAGCTCTATGATGACGCCCATCCCGATTGAGGATGGCGGCGTGCGCACAGAGCTGGCCGAAGATCACGCCATTGGCAGCGTCTCTGCGCCGATCACGATTATTGTCTATGCCAGCGTGACTTGCCCGCATTGCGCCAAATGGTTTCAAGAGGAATATCCACGCATTAAACGCGACTACATCGAAACCAATAAAGTCCGCATGGTCTTTCGCCCTTACCCGACCGCGCCCGCGCAGCTGTCTTATGCAGGTTTTGTCATCGCGCAGTGTAGCGCAGATCGCTATATGGACAGCATCGAGTATCAAATGAACAATCAAGCCAGCATTTTAGAAGGCATGCAAAAGGCGAAATCCAAAGACGATATTTTGGACGGCTTTTACGCTTATTCTGAAAAGTCCGGCCTAACGCCCGAGCAAACGCTCGCCTGTTTAGAAAACGAAGAGAACGTCCAGCCCATCTTGCGCGCCCAAGAGCGAGCACAAAAAGGCAAAGTTGGCGGCGTTCCCGCGGTCTTGATGGGGCAGAAGACATATTTGCTCGAAGACACGACATATGAGGCTTTATCCACACAATTTGAGGCCGCATTAGGCAATTAGGCCCCTTATCCAGAGGCATAGCCCCCTCCCGCGCTTGCCTTTTCTCTTATTTTTTACATTCTAATTTAACGAAAGGAATCACTATGACTGATTCGTTTAAGACATTTATGACAGCGGCCCTTATGGGCACGGCAATGACGCTCGCAGCTTGCGGCGGCGGAAGCGGCGGCGAAGGCTCCAGCAGTTCAGAGCGCACGCAATATGAAGTTGAGGGTGATCACGCCATCGGAAACGCCGATGCAAAAGTCACAGTTGTTGAATATGCCTCTGTCACCTGCGCGCATTGCGCGACATGGCACAAGACAGTTTGGCCGCAGATGCGCAAAGATTATGTCGACACCGGCAAAGTGCGCTTTGTTTATCGTGAGTTTCCAACAAGCCCGGTTCGCTTGGCTGAAACAGGGTTCATGATCGCGCGCTGCGCCGATGAAGATAAATATTTCGCCAATATTGCGCTACAATATGAGCGCCAAGAAGCGCTGATCAATTCAGCACGAAACGGAACGGCAAAACAGGCCTATACCGAGCTCGCGCGAACGGCAGGATTATCCGAAGACGAGTTTGAAACATGCCTCGCCAATGAAGCCGAATATGAAGCCATGCAAGACGTTATCAAAGGCGGATTTGAGCGCGGCGTACAGGCCACGCCAACATTCATCGTCAATGGCGAAATCAAGAAAGTCTACAAAATCGAAGACTTTGACGAAGTATTTGCGCCATTCATTGACGTTCCGACGCGTGAAGCGGCAGACGCAGACGCTGCCGAAGAATAACGATCAATCCCATGGGCCAACTCAAATTTGAAAATATAAAGCTGACAGGGTTCAAATCCTTTGTTGAACCGACCAGCTTTAATATCAAAGATGGCCTAACCGGCATCGTTGGCCCGAATGGCTGCGGCAAATCTAATTTGCTCGAAGCTATTCGCTGGGTCATGGGCGCAAATTCTGCCAAAGCTATGCGCGCGGGCGCGATGGATGATGTCATATTCTCGGGCACCAATAATCGCCCGGGGCGTGGCCAAGCTGATGTTGTTCTCACGATTGATAATAGCGCGCGCATCGCCCCGCCCATGTTTAATGACACAGACGAGCTCGAAGTTCAGCGCCTTATTAAAAAAGGCGGCGGCAGTAAGTATAAAGTCAACGGCAAGACCGTTCGCGCCAAAGACGTGCAGCTTTTATTTGCGGACGCGTCCACCGGCGCGAACTCTCCGGCTCTTGTTCGTCAAGGCCAGATTAACGAGCTGATTTCAGCCAAGCCTGAAAACCGTCGCCGCATCCTCGAAGAAGCGGCCGGAATTTCGGGCTTGCACAGCCGTCGCCATGAGGCGGAACTCCGTCTGCGCGCAGCGGAAAATAATCTCGACCGCCTTGATGACATCCTTCAGCAAATCGAAGCTCAGCTTGTCTCTTTGCGGCGTCAATCGCGCCAAGCCGCGCGCTTCAAGCGTCTGGCGGGCGAAATCCGCGAATATAAAGCCCTGCTTTGGCTAAAACGCTGGACGACAGCGATCAATACACTCGCCGAGTCGCAGCAAGCGCGCGGCGAGATTGAAACCAAGGTCCAAGAGCTCACCCAAACCGCCGCCGAGAAAACGCGCTTTGCCACTGAGATTGCGACGACTGTTGAGCCGAAACGCGAAGCGCAGATTATTGCCGCCGCCGTTGTAGCTCGCCTTAACGCCGCCAAAGACGCGTTGCAAAGCGACGAAGAAGCCGCCCGCACTGAAATAGAAAAACTTGCCGGACAGATTAAAAATCTGGCGGCCGACCTTGAGCGCGAGCAAAGCATCATTGATGACGCGGCCGGCGCGCTGGATACTTTAGAAATTGAAAAAGGCCTTTTGTCGGCCTCCGGAGATCGCAGCGCCGATATTGCAGCCGCCCAGAAAACCGCTGAGGCAACAGCCGAGGCCCGCAGCAAGGTTGAGCGCGATTATAGCGATATGACGGGACGGGCTGCGGCGTATAAAGCGCGCAAAGAAACCGCCGGACGCGATCTACAAGACGCCGAAAACCGCCTGTTCCGCCTGACGCGTGAGCACGCTGAGTGGTCAGAAAAACTCGCGACATTGAAATCTAAATCCGGCGGCAGCGCAAATCTATTTGAAGCCGCCGTTGATGATCATTCTAGCGCGCTCTTAAAGGCCCGCCAGGACGAGACCGCAGCCAATGAAGCCCGCCAAAGCACAGAGCAAGCGGACCGCGCCGCGCGTGAAAAACTCACCGAAGCGCGCGAAGAGGTCTCTAAACTGCGCGCCGAAGAAAAAGCGCTCTCCAACCTTCTGTCGCGCGGACGCGGCGAAGCGGTGTGGACGCCGGTCATTGATAATATTGATGTGCGCGCGGGCTATGAAAAAGCCCTGGTCGCAGCCATTGGTGATGATCTGGACGCGGCCCTTGGCGGCGACGCGCCGCTGCGATGGATGGGCGCAAGCAAACCTGACACGCCGCTTCCCGCGGGCGTTGAGAGTATTGCCGCATCGGTCAAAGCGCCGGACGCCTTGCTGCCGCGCCTGTCCCAAATTGGCGTTATTACATCGGATCAAGCACATCTGTCGACATTGCTGGCCCCGGGCCAGTGCCTCGTCACATTAGAAGGTGATTTGTGGCGCTGGGATGGTTTTGCCGCCAGCGGCGATGTGCCTTCCCCTGCTGCGATAAAGCTAGAACAGCAAAACCGTCTCGCCGTTCTTGCCACCGAGATTGAAGGCAAAGAGGCCGCTTTATCAAAGGCGAAAGATTTTGCGGAAGCCGCCCGCGCGAAACGTGACGCAGCAGAACAGACAGCCCGCGCCGCGCGCCGCGCTTTGCCGGATCTGGAGCGCGCCGAACGCGCCGCTCAAGCCGCCCTTGCCAGCTTCCAAACGGATGTGGCCCGCGAAACGGCGCAGGCCCAATCCGCGCAAGACCGTATTGAGCGCCTCGATTTGGACATTAAAGAAACGACCAAACGCCGTGATGATTTCTCAGAGCTCGCCAGCGCGGTGACCGCGGATGTTGATTATGACGCCGAGCTAACGCGCCTATCCGAGCAATTATCAGAGGCCCGCGAAGCGGCGTCCGAGGCCTCCGGCACATATCGCCAATTGGCGGGCGAAGCGGCGAGCCGCGAAACGCGCTTGGCAGCCATTGTCAAAGAAGTCGCCGATTGGACGCGCCGAAATGAACAGGCGCAAACGCGCGTGACAACTCTGGCGCAGCGCAAAGACATCGCGCAGAAAACATATACAGCCGCAACAACGGGTCCAGATCAATTTGCGCAGCGGCGCGAAGCCTTATTTGCTGAATTGTCCGAAGCCGAAGGGCGCCGCGCCGAAGCCAATGACGCGCTTGCCCGCACGGAAGCGCGACTACGCGAGGCCGAAGGCGAAGCCCGGAACGCGGAAAATGCACTTGGCCAAGCCCGCGAGTCGCGCGCCGCGACTGAGGCCCGCCTGACGGCGGCGCAGGAACGCAAAACCGAAGTACAGGCCCGCATTGCAGAGAGCCTGAACTGTGAACCTGATGAATTAAAAGACCAACTTGGCGAGATCGACCCTGAGATCAAATTGATGGAAGCCGATATTGAGCGCAAAGTTGAGCGCCTCTCCAAAGAACGTGAACGTATGGGCGCAGTGAACCTACGCGCCGATGAAGAAGCCGAAGAGCAAG
>CALLBH010000130.1 GCA_938001945.1 uncultured Robiginitomaculum sp. | reverse complement strand
TCACTTTTCATTTTTTGGGGCTCCGTCAAATATTGCGGCTATGCTAGAGAGCGCGGGATGAGTGAGGTTTGCCTGAAATAAGGTTTCGACATGGGGCAGAAGGTCGAGATATTTTTCCTTCCCGTCGCGTTTGGCGAGGCGGACAAATATACCGAGAATTTTAGCATTTCTCTGCGCGCCGAGCACGGCATAGGCACTGCGAAATTTGTCCTCGTTTTTGATCACGGCTTTTTCGCAAAAGCGGCTGATTAGTCCGTCAATCATATCGGGACTAACGAGGCGGCGCGCATCTTCGAGCAGCGACACCAGATCATAGGCGGGATGCCCCATAACGGCGTCTTGAAAATCAATGAGGCCCACACGAAAGACGCTTTGCCGCTCGGGGAGCCAAAAGATATTTTCGGCGTGAAAATCACGCAGCGTTAGACCACTGGGCTGACCGTCTAAATGCGTGAACGCCTCGCGCCATGCACTACGCATTTTATCGCCGTCAATCTTAAAGCCTTTATGCGGGGCGTACCATTCCAGTAGTAAATCCGTTTCGGTTAGTAGCGCCTCTTCGTCATAATCGTGCACCGTCCAGCTTTGCCCGAAGCTCTCCATTTTACTAGGAAATGAACTGCGATATAGCGCGGCGAGGCAATCGATTGCCGCCTCGTAAAGCTGCTTTTCCATCGCAGGGTTTTGCGCAATCACAGGCGCGTAGAGATCATCGCCTAAATCTTCGAGCAAGAGCAAGCCGGCCTCTAAATCTGCGCCGTAAATTTTTGGAGCAGAAAATCCGCGCATGGACAGCTGCTGCGCGATGGCCGTAAAGGCGACCATCTTGCCATCGGATAATTTCGCGGCCCGCGCATAATCCGACGGTCCGCCTTCACTATCCGGCGCGTCCATCAAAACGGCTTTGCGCCCATCGGAATGGGTGAGGCGGCGATAGCGGCGCGCGGAGGCGTCGCCCGGCACGGCGGCTTGCGCGGCAGTGTCCCACGCATGGGTTTTGAGGAAATGCGTTATCTGTGTTTCGCGGTCAGACATGACTCATCCTTTTGGCCCAATCCGCATTTCCGCTTAAACTGACGCGGCGGCCCGTATCGGTAAATTCGACGTTGATATTCAGCGCGCCGTCAGGGGCAATATCGCCGAGGCGCTGCGGCCATTCAATGAGGGAAAGCCCTTCGTCGAGAGCGTCTTCAATCCCCAATTCCCAAACCTCTTGCGGTTCATCGATACGGTAAAGATCAAAATGGTAGATCGGAAAGGCTTCGCCTTCATAGGTTTGCAGCAAAGTATAGGTCGGGCTGGGCACTTCGCCCGCGCCCGATAGTGCCGTTATAAGTCCGCGCGAGAATGTCGTCTTGCCCGCGCCGAGCCCGCCCGACAGCAGCAAGACATCACAGGCGCGTAAATGCAGCGCCAGCCGTGCGCCCAGCGCGAGCATGGCGGCCTCATCGGCAATTTCATATGATGTAATGGGCATGTCCATGGGCTAAATCTTTGCCGCGATAATGCAGCACATGCAAGGCAATTTGGCTTGTAATCGCGCGGCGAGTGCCTAAATAAAGGCTGCAGAATAAAGGAGGCCACATTGCCTAAAATTATCTTCACCGACACAAGCGGAACAGCGCGCGAAGTCGAGGCAAAAAATGGCCAGTCCATCATGGAAGCCGCCGTTCAAAATATGATCCCCGAAATTGACGCGGATTGCGGCGGCGCATGCGCCTGCGCGACATGCCACGTCTTTGTCGCTGAGGGCTGGGCCGAGAAGCTTAAGCCGATGGATGATATGGAAGAATCCATGCTCGACTTTGCCGAAGGCGTTCAGCCTAATTCACGTCTGTGTTGCCAAATCCTGATGAGCGATGAGCTTGACGGAATTGCGGTCACGACTCCTGATAGCCAGTAAAAGGCGAGCCGAATATGTTCGGCGACTTATATAATACCGATATTTTAACGCTGGCGGCCGCGCTTAAAGACGGCCGTCTCGATAAGCCATGCGCGAGCGCGCGGGCTGTATCAAAGCTGTGCGGGTCAGAACTGGAAATTGACTTAAATATGGAGAGCGGCGTTGTCAGCAAAATCGCGCTGCGTGTTAAAGCCTGCGCGCTCGGCCAAGCCAGCGCGGCGATTCTGCAAGAGGCCATTATTGGCGCGAATGGCGATGAGATTTCGCGGGCCCATGACGCCTTAGAGGTAATGTTAAAATCAAATGGCGCGCCGCCCGAGGGCCGCTTTGAAAAACTCGCTCTGCTGCAAGGCGTTGCCGCTTACCCCGCGCGCCATACCAGCACATTACTCGCGTTCAAAGCCGCCCATGACGCGGTGAAGGCTTGCGAAGCTAAATCATAAGCGCTAAACTGCCCGAAATATTTCGGGGGAATTATGCGAAATTATATCGGTTTGCTTGTGGTCATGGCGTCGCTTGTTTTAGCGGCTTGCGGCGCTGCCTCTAAGGGTCAGATCAAAGGCGAAATGATCGCCCATAGGCCCGTGACTTTTGAGTTCTCCGGGCCCCAGCTCAGCGAAAGCCGCGAGACTTTTACCGACTATGTCATGGTCGTCAGTTTCACGACGCCTTACAAATCACCCAATAATTATACCGTGGCGGGATATTTCGCCGCTGATGGAAATGCCGCGCAGAGCGGCGCATCATCCGGCACAATCTGGCGCGCCCATTTCACGCCGCCCTCTAGCGGGACATGGAATTACAAGGTCAGTTTTAAAACAGGGCCGAACCTGGCCACGACCCCGACAGGCGGGATGGAATCGGCAGGCTATTTCGATGGCGAGACGGGAACGATAAATATTACAGAGGCGCAGCTCGATCCATCCGCAACGGACTTTTCCAAAAAAGGCATGCTGGTCGATGTGCGCGGGCGCTATTTGCAATTTAACGGGACGCAGCAATATTGGCTCAAGACAGGGGCAGGTAGTCCTGAAAATATGCTCGCCTATGCTGATTTTGACGGGACATATGACGCCGGCGGAACGAACTTTCCGGCGCTCGGCGAAGATCAACTTCACGAATTTGAACCGCATTTGCGTGACGTCCTGCCCGGCGACCCGACATGGCAAGACGGCAAAGGCAAAGCGATTTTGGGCATCGCCAATTACTACGAAACCGTCGGCGTGAACGCGCAATATATTGTGTCGATGAATATTGAAGGCGACGGGCAGGACGTGTTTCCCTATGTCAGCCATACTGATCCTTATATATTTGACGTGTCCAAACTTGATCAATGGAATATCGTCTTCTCACATTTTAATTCTCGCGGCGTGCTGATTGATATGTTGCTGACTGAGACAGAAAATGAGAGCATTTTTGAGGCGTGGGATAATGTCGCCGTGGGTACAGATTTCGCCGATAGCCGCAAATTATATTACCGCGAGATGGTCGCGCGTTTCGGGCATCTCAATGGCATTGTTTGGAACCTTGGCGAAGAAAATGGCGTTGTCGGCAATAGCGGCAAAGACCCGTACCGACAGCCCACCAGCGCGGCGCAGCGCCTGCAATTTGCGAAATATATCGCAAGCCTTGATAGCTATGGCCACGCCATCGTTCACCATAATTGGCCGGACGCCGAAGATGAAACCTACGGCCCGCTCCTTGGAGAGGACGCCTTTTCAGGCATTAGCTTGCAAGCCCATTATGACTATGCCGCCAAAACTGCGAAATGGACGCAGCGCGCAAAGGACGCGGGTCGGGGCTGGATGATGACTGTCGACGAGCCGCTCGGCTGGGAATTTGGCGCGCGCCCCGATAGCCGCGACGCGGATC
>CALLBH010000129.1 GCA_938001945.1 uncultured Robiginitomaculum sp. | reverse complement strand
ACTTCGTCGATATTGGCGAACATCATGCCTTCGCCTTTCTCGCCGTCGCGCATAAGCGACATGTAGTAAAGACCAAGAACAATATCCTGAGACGGAACAATAATCGGCTTACCATTAGCAGGTGATAGGATGTTGTTCGTCGACATCATCAAGACACGCGCTTCGAGCTGGGCTTCGATAGAGAGCGGAACGTGGACGGCCATTTGGTCACCGTCAAAGTCAGCATTAAAGGCTGCGCAAACAAGAGGGTGAAGCTGGATCGCTTTACCTTCGGTCAATTTAGGTTCGAACGCTTGGATGCCCAGTCTGTGGAGCGTCGGCGCACGGTTCAGCAGAACCGGATGCTCGCGAATAACCTCATCGAGGATATCCCAAACTTCAGGGCGCTGTTTTTCAACCATTTTCTTGGATTGCTTGACCGTGCCGGACAGACCTTTGGCGTCAAGACGCGCATAGATAAACGGCTTGAACAACTCGAGCGCCATCTTCTTAGGAAGACCACATTCGTGAAGTTTCAGCTCTGGGCCAACCACGATAACGGAGCGGCCTGAATAGTCGACGCGCTTTCCGAGAAGGTTTTGACGGAAGCGGCCTTGCTTACCCTTAAGCATGTCGGACATGGATTTCAGAGGACGCTTATTCGCGCCTGTGATTGTCCGGCCACGGCGGCCATTGTCAAAGAGCGCATCAACAGATTCTTGAAGCATACGCTTTTCGTTGCGCACGATGATGTCCGGCGCGCGAAGCTCGATAAGGCGCTTCAAACGGTTGTTCCGGTTAATCACGCGGCGATACAGATCATTCAGATCAGAGGTCGCAAAACGGCCCCCATCGAGTGGAACCAATGGACGCAGTTCCGGCGGAATAACCGGAACAACAGTCAGGATCATCCACTCAGGACGATTGCCCGATGATAAAAAGGCTTCGAGCAATTTCAGACGCTTTGAGAACTTTTTAAGTTTCAGCTCTGAGCCTGTTTCTGTCATATCAAAACGCGTGCGCTCGATCTCGGCTTCGATATCGAGATTCATCAGCATTTCGCGAATGGCTTCTGCGCCGATACCGGCGGTAAAGCTATCTTCGCCAAATTCAGCTTGGGCGTCGACATATTCTTCTTCAGACAGGATTTGACGTTCAGCAAGTGAGGTCAGGCCCGGCTCTGTAACGATGTAGCTTTCGAAATATAGAACGCGCTCAACTTCTTTAAGCGTCATATTCAGCAATGTCGAAATACGCGACGGCAGAGATTTTAAGAACCAGATATGCGCAACAGGCGCAGCCAATTCAATATGGCCCATGCGCTCACGGCGAACGCGCGTAACAGTGACTTCAACGCCGCATTTTTCGCAAACGACGCCTTTATATTTCATGCGCTTATATTTACCGCAGAGGCACTCGTAATCTTTGGTTGGGCCAAAGATACGCGCACAGAACAGACCGTCTTTTTCGGGCTTGAACGTTCGGTAATTTATGGTCTCAGGCTTACGGATTTCACCGAAAGACCAGCTATGGATCTTCTCAGGTGACGCCAGAGAAATTTTAATGCGGTCAAAGGTTGGACCTTCTTGCGCGGGGTTGAAAATGTTCATGACCTCTTGGTTCATGTTACTTTCCTTTCTTTGAAAAGAAATTTGAAACTTTTTGAAAAACACCGTCTTTCCGGGCGTATGTTTCACCAGTTTTGATATTCTTAATATTTACGGAATTCAAAAGCTCATCTTTCACTTTGCTTTCCATGTTCAATCTTGTGCGAGTTTCGTTTTCCAGAAATACAAACTGATTAATCCTAGAATCAACTGGCTCAAGCAGACTATCTAGGTAATTCAGTGCGGCCTCAACGTCGCCACTTTTCAGTTGTAAGTATTTTTTCATGCTTACTAGAAGCAACTTTTCTTCGTTGACTTCGCCAATTTGCAAATCAGAGTAATTTTTCGCAACTAGTACAGATTTAATATCACCAAAGAGTTCTAAACTATTGGGCGATAGATCGAAACCGAACCCCCAATAGCCATAGTCAGAAGGACTAAAGCCTTTACTGTAGACCTCAGCCAGCATTTCATCAACTAATGCGTCAGCCATTCGTCAGCTCAATATTCAGACCCAGTGATCTGATCTCTTTAATCAGAACATTGAAGCTCTCCGGAATACCGGCTTCGAAAGCGTCATCACCGCGCACGATTGACTCATAGACTTTCGTCCGGCCCGCAACGTCATCAGACTTAACGGTGAGCATTTCCTGCAATGTATACGCCGCGCCATATGCTTCAAGCGCCCAGACTTCCATCTCCCCGAAGCGCTGTCCACCGAACTGAGCTTTACCGCCCAGAGGTTGCTGCGTGACCAGAGAATATGGACCGATTGAACGGGCATGAATCTTATCATCGACCAAATGGTGAAGCTTGAGCAGATATTTAAATCCAACCGTCACAGGACGCGTAAAGCGCTCACCTGTGCGGCCATCATTCAAGTAAACCTGACCGGAACTTGTAAGGCCTGCTTTTTCGAGCAAGTGAACAATGTCCGTCTCATCAGCGCCGTCAAAGACAGGCGTCGCAATTGGCATACCGCGTTTCAGATTTCCGGCCAATTCAATCAGCTCAGAATTCTTACGCGGCAGTTCTCCGCCATCATAAGCATTGTTAAGTGCAAGTTTTAGCGGCTCCATCGATCCTTCGGCGCGGTATGTTTCCATCGCCTCATCAATCATTTTACCAACACCTGCACAGGCCCAGCCCAAATGGGTTTCCAAAATCTGTCCCACATTCATTCGGGACGGAACGCCAAGCGGGTTCAGAACCAAATCAACAGGCGTACCATCATCAAGATATGGCATGTCTTCCATTGGATTAATTTTCGAGATCACACCTTTATTGCCGTGACGTCCCGCCATTTTATCCCCGGGCTGCAGCTTACGCTTAACAGCCACGAAGACTTTAACAGACTTCATCACGCCCGGCGGTAATTCATCACCGCGCTGGAGCTTATCAACTTTATCTTCGAAACGCGCATCAAGACGCGCTTTTGACGTATCATATTGCTCTTTTAGAGCTTCCATTTCGCCAATGGCTTTCTCGTCGTCGACGCCAATGCGCCACCAATCGCTGCGTGGGATCTCGCCGAGCGTCTCTAGCGTTACAGGGCCCTTCTTAAAGCCGCGTGGTCCGGAGACTGCATTTTTACCGACAAGGACATCTTCGAGATTATTGTAGATTGAGCGCTCAAGAATAGAGAGTTCGTCATCTCTATCTTTACCGAGGCTTTCGATCTCTTCACGCTCAATTTGCATTGCGCGCTCATCTTTTTCGACGCCGTGACGGTTAAAGACGCGAACTTCAACAACAGTTCCGGACGCTCCCGGAGGTAGCTTAAGCGATGTATCGCGAACGTCAGAAGCTTTCTCCCCAAAGATAGCGCGCAGAAGTTTTTCTTCCGGCGTCATTGGGCTCTCGCCTTTTGGCGTGACTTTACCGACCAAGATATCGCCGGCGTGGACTTCCGCGCCAACGGCAACAATGCCGGCTTCGTCAAGATTAGAGAGCTGCTCTTCGCCGACATTTGGAATGTCGCGCGTAATCTCTTCAGGTCCCAGCTTCGTATCACGGGACATAACGGTGAACTCTTCTAGGTGAAGGGATGTGTAAACATCATCACGCACGATGCGTTCACTAATTAGGATTGAATCCTCAAAGTTATACCCATTCCACGGCATGAAGGCCACGAGGACGTTCTTACCCAGAGCCAGTTCGCCAAGATCCGTTGACGGGCCATCGGCGATAATATCGCCAGCTTTGACTTCGTCGCCAACTTTAACGAGTGGACGCTGGTTGATACAGGTCGACTGGTTAGAGCGCTGGAATTTCAGCAAGTTGTAAATATCAACACCGGACTTTGTCAGATCAGCTTCTTTCGTGGCGCGCACAACAATACGCGTCGCGTCAACTTGCTCGACAATGCCTTCACGTTTCGCTGCAAGCGTCGCGCCGGAGTCGTTCGCCACAACGCTTTCCATGCCCGTACCGACCAAAGGCGCTTCGGCCTTCAATAGCGGCACAGCTTGGCGCATCATATTTGATCCCATGAGCGCGCGATTGGCGTCATCGTTCTCAAGGAACGGGATAAGCGCCGCAGCAACAGAAACAAGCTGCTTCGGGGAAACGTCAATAAAGTCGACATCTGCGCGCTCAACCAATGTCACATCACCGTTAACGCGGCAGGTGACAAATTCGTCGGCGAGCTCATTTTTGTCTGTCACATCCGCATTGGCCTGAGCGACGGAATAGCGCGCCTCTTCCATTGCAGAGAGATAGACAACTTTGTCGGACAATTTACCGTTTTTGATCTGGCGATATGGGCTTTCGATGAAGCCATATTTATTGATCCGCGCATGAGTCGCCAGTGAGTTAATCAGACCAATATTCGGTCCCTCTGGCGTTTCAATCGGGCAGATACGACCATAATGCGTTGGGTGAACATCGCGGACTTCAAAGCCCGCACGCTCACGCGTCAGGCCACCTGGCCCAAGCGCAGAAAGACGGCGCTTATGCGTAATCTCTGAGAGCGGGTTCGTTTGGTCCATAAATTGCGAAAGCTGTGATGAGCCAAAGAATTCACGCACAACTGCGGCTGCCGGTTTCGCGTTAATTAGATCATGCGGCATGACTGTTTCGATATCGACAGAAGACATACGCTCTTTAATGGCGCGCTCCATGCGCAGCAAACCGATGCGATATTGGTTTTGCAACAGCTCACCAACAGACCGCACGCGGCGATTGCCGAGATTATCAATATCATCTTTCTGGCCAATGCCGTCTTTAAGCTTAACCAGTGTATCAATCACGCCGAGCATATCTTCTTTACGCAAGATACGCACATCATCCGGACATTCTTGATCCAGACGGATGTTCATTTTTACGCGGCCAACGTCTGATAAGTCATAACGCTCTGGGTCAAAGAAGAGGCTTTCAAACAGATTCTCGGCCTGCTCATGCGTGGGCGGCTCGCCCGGGCGCATTATGCGATAAATATCAACAAGGGCGTTTTCGCGCGCCTCATTTTTATCGGCAACCAATGTGTTTCGGATATAGGCGCCGACATTGACATGGTCGATGTTCAGAACAGAAATGTCATTAATTCCAGCTTCGGTAATCGCCTCTAGAATCTCAACATTTAGCTCGTCACCCGCCTCGGCGTAAATTTCGCCAGTGCTTGTATTGACGATATCTTCGGCGGCGTAACGCTCAGCCAAAGCTTCATCCGTGATAAGAATACGCTTCAGACCGCCCTCAGCGAGCTTCTTCGCGCCGCGCGCGGTAAGCTTGCGGCCCTGAGGCGCAACTTCTTCACCGCTTGACGCGTCAACAAGATCGTAAGCGAGTTTCGCGCCGCGATAATCTTCAGCGTTAAAGGCAACGCTCCAACCGCCTTTTTTCTTGTCGCGCTTAAAGTCGATCTTCTCGTAATAATGCTCAAGAATATCGTCGCGGGACATGCCCTCGATCGTGTATTTATTCTTGGAGATGACATAAGCGACAATTTCATATTTGCCGGCAACCGCATTAATTGGCACGCCGGTTTTCAGATCCGCAATCGCGCTATCAATTTTCTTGACGATGTCCTCGTCTTTTAGCTCTTTGGCTTCTTTTTGCTCAGCTTTCAGCAGCTTGATAAGGCGGTCATAGTCGCGGTTTGATGGCATGGCGTATAGCACTGTCGTCGCAGGCAATTTACGGCGGCGGTCAATACGCGCATATAAAATGTCTTTAGCGTCAAATTCAAAATCGAGCCAAGAGCCGCGATAAGGAATGATACGGGCCGAGAACAGGAACTTACCTGAGCTGTGACCTTTACCTTTATCATGATCAAAGAATACGCCCGGTGAGCGGTGCATTTGAGACACGATAACGCGCTCTGTACCGTTCACAATGAACGTTCCTTTTTCCGTCATCAGCGGAATGTCGCCCATATAGACGTCTTGTTCTTTGATGTCTTTTACTGACTTTGCGCCTGTGTCGTCATCGACATCAAACACAACCAAACGCATTTTGACTTTGAGCGGCGCTGCGTATGTAATATCGCGCTGCTGACACTCTTCTTCGTCAAATGCGGGGGGCTCAAAAACAAAGCTGACATATTCCAAGATCGCGCGATCAGAGAAATCGCGAACTGGGAAGACTGAACGGAAGACGCCATTGAGTCCGTCATCACCACGGTCGGCGAGCGGAACAGCTTTTTGCAAAAACATCTCGTAAGATTGTTTTTGAACTTCGATCAGGTTTGGCATTTTTACAACTTCGGGAATTCGGCCGAAGCTTTTGCGAATACGTTTTTTTCCAGTGAAAGTCAGAGACATCAAGGACACCTTCATTTTGCTTGGCTTTGCCCTGCAGAGACGCAGCCTTGTAAATTTGTTCGGTATTTATGCTGGCCGGTCAGCCCCGATTTAAGCTTTCGGGAAAGCATGGATGCGTCCGGAGCAAAGCCCCGGACGCGGATAGGACAAACCTATTTAAGCTCAACTGTTGCGCCAGCGGCTTCAAGTTTCGCTTTGATCTCTTCAGCTTCAGCCTTCGGAGCGCCTTCCTTGATTGGGCTAGGCGCGCCTTCGACGAGGTCTTTAGCTTCTTTCAGGCCAAGACCTGTGATGCCGCGGACTTCTTTGATGACATTGATTTTCTTGTCACCGAAAGCCGTCAGAATGACGTCAAATTCGTCTTTCTCAGCAGCAGCTTCGCCGCCGCCAGCAGCAGGACCGGCAACTGCAACTGCAGCTGCGGCTTTGATGCCGTTTTCTTCGAGAATGTCGTTCAGTTCTTTTGCTTCGAGGATGGTCAAGCCCATCAGCTCATCAGCTAGCTTCTTTACATCAGCCATTTTAGTTTCCTTTGGTTTAGTTCAGTTCGATTTTGCGAGAATGAGTGTCGTAAACAGCTTACGCTGCGGCCTTTTCCTGAATGACCTCAACAGCGCCGCGAAGCGCTGAGCCAACAGAATTAAGACGTGACCCGATTTCAGAAGCTTGACCAAGCAGACGTCCTGCTGCCATGCCAATAAGTTCGTCGCGTGACGGCAATTTGGATAGAACCACAATGCCGGACTCGTCGAACACTTCTTCGCCCATGAAGCCGCCAATAATATTGAGATAATCGCTATCTTTGGCAAATTCCACAGTGACCTTCGGCGCAGAAATCATGTCATCCGCCCAGGCAATCGCCACAGGTCCGGTGAGCATGTCAGACGCGCCTTCAACAGGCGTGCCCTTTAATGCGATTTTGGCCAATCGGTTATTTACAACCCGGATCGACGCACCTTGCTCACGGAGCTTAGCACGTAGACCCTCCATTTCCGCAACTGTCATGCCTGAATATTCAGTCATGACAACGGATCCAGCCTCAGCAAAGACGCCTTTCAGCGTTTCGACTAAAACTTCTTTTTCTTTACGATCCATTGCGGTCTCCTTTAATTTGGGCCCTCCACCATTGGCTGGCCCTCTAAGGTACGCTCGCTTGCCCCGTTTCCAGATCAAGCCAACGCTAGACTGTCCCAGGGCTCGAACCAAACCAGCCGCATGCGCGGGCAAATTCGGTTTTTGCTCTGCCTATCACTGGCGTAAATTAAGCTCGTCACCGCTTAGGGATCAGAGCGCCAATGGTCTCGGACAGGCGCTGGCCGGACGGCCAGCTATTAAGCCGCAGTGAAGCGGCTCAAATTCGGTTTAGGCTGACACTGCCACGGCAGGGTCAATCTTGACACCCGGACCCATAGTCGAGGTCAGAGTAACGCGCTTCATGAACACACCTTTGGCGCCGGATGGGCGAGCCTTTTGGATGGCCATAATGAATGCGCTAACATTTTCTTCGAGCGCGTCGAGAGAGAAGCTGGCCTTGCCAACACCGGCATGGATAATGCCCGTTTTCTCAACACGGAACTGGACAGCGCCGCCTTTGGCGTCGCCGACAGCTTTGGTCACATCCATAGTCACTGTGCCAACCTTTGGGTTAGGCATCATGCCTTTGGGGCCTAGAACGCGCGCAACACGGCCAACAAGCGGCATCATGTCAGGCGTTGCGATGACTTTATCAAAGTTCATCTCGCCGTTTTGGATCATCTCAACCAAATCTTCTGCGCCGACAATGTCTGCGCCAGCCGCTTTAGCTTCTTCAGCTTTCGCATCCTTAGCAAAAACAGCAACACGCGCCGTGCGGCCCGTGCCTTGCGGTAGATTACACACGCCGCGTACCATTTGGTCAGCGTGGCGCGGGTCAACACCCAGATTGATCGCAATCTCGATTGTTTCGTCAAATTTAGCCGTGGCGTTCTTTTTAACAGCCGCCACCGCATCTTTTACGCTATGCAGAGCATCTTTGTCATAAGAAGCACGGGCCGCAGCGATACGTTTACCTTGTTTTGCCATGATTAACCCTCCACCACGTCGAAGCCCATTGAGCGCGCTGAGCCCTCAATGATAAGTTGTGCAGCGTCTAAATCATTTGCCGTCAAATCAGCCATTTTTAGCTCACCAATTTCGCGGCACTGTGTTTTTGTTACAGTTCCGCCAACGATACGGGACGGCTCAGTTGAACCTTTGTCCTTTTTCGCAGCTTTTTTTAGATAATAAGATGCCGGAGGCGTCTTTGTAATAAATGTGAAAGACTTATCGCCGAAAACAGTAATGATCGTGGGAATCGGCATGCCGTTTTCCATCTCACCTGTTTTGGCATTAAACGCCTTACAGAATTCCATAATGTT
>CALLBH010000128.1 GCA_938001945.1 uncultured Robiginitomaculum sp. | reverse complement strand
TGTGGTGGAAATCGTTCAAATCTAGGAAAAGAAACGCAGGCGTATGTCAATACGGCAAGGGTCTTTGACGACGAGTTGGGCGGTTTACGCCATAGTCTACCCTGTGCGGCCCATTATGTAGTCTTGAGTGCGCACTTCCTTAGGATTCATAAATATGCCGTCAGTCTCGCCATATTCAACAAGGTCGCCCAAATGGAAGAACGCTGTTTTTTGCGAAATCCGCGCGGCTTGCGCCATGGAATGTGTGACGATGACGATGCAATATTTCTCGCGTAATTCCTCGATCAAGACTTCAAGTTTCGCTGTTGCGATGGGATCAAGCGCAGAGGCGGGTTCATCCATCAAAATAACTTCGGGCGATACGGCGATTGCGCGCGCAATCACGAGACGCTGCTGCTGGCCGCCAGAGAGACCCGTGCCGCCATCTTTGAGACGGTCTTTGACTTCTTCCCAGAGCCCTGCGCGTTTCAGGCTTTTTTCGACAATGTGATCAAGCTCAGCTTTGGACTCAGCCAAGCCATGAATACGCGGGCCATATGCAACATTATCATAGATTGATTTAGGAAATGGATTTGGTTTTTGAAACACCATCCCAACGCGCGCGCGCAGCAGCACAGGGTCAAGACCCGGGGCGTAAATGTCTTCGCCGTCCATACGAATATCGCCTGTGACTTTACAGCCCGGAATCGTGTCATTCATACGGTTAAACACGCGCAGAAAGGACGACTTTCCGCACCCTGACGGACCAATAAATGCGGTGACGCTATTGTCTTCAATATCAATATCGATGCCTTTGACGGCCTCTTTGCCGTTATAGCTCACGCGCACATCGCGGCCCGTAAATTTAATCGTCTTTTTTGGAGTTTCAGTGCTCATGTTACATCCTATTACCAGCGTTTCTCGAGACGACTGCGTAGCCAAATGGCAAAGCCATTCATGATGATCAAAACGAGAAGCAAAATCATAATCGCCGCAGATGTGCGCTCTGTCCAAGCTTGCTCGGCATTGCCCGCCCAGAGGTAAACTTGCACAGGCAAGGCCGTTGCGGGCTCTGTCATGTCTTTGGGAATTTGTGTCAAGAACGCGACCATCCCAATCATCAAAAGCGGAGCCGTTTCGCCAAGCGCGCGGGCCATACCAATGATGGAGCCCGTCATAATGCCGGGGGCCGCGAGCGGTAATTTATGATGAAAGACAGCCTGAACATGAGACGCGCCGACAGACAATGCCCCGTCGCGAATGGAGGGCGGAACTGCGCGCAAGGAGGACCGCGTCGCAATGACGATGGTTGGGAAAGTTAGCAAAGCCAGAACGACACCGCCCACGATAGGCGCGCTACGCGGCATGCCTGCCCAGTTGAGCAAGACAGCTAATCCCAGCAGGCCAAAAACGATAGAGGGAACGGCGGCAAGGTTATTAATATTGATCTCAACAAAATCGACAAATTTGTTTTTAGGCGCAAATTCATCCAGCCATATGGCCGCGCCAACCCCTACGGGAAAGGCTAGGAGCAATGTGACAAACATCGTCATCAAAGAGCCAACAAATGAGCTCGCAATGCCCGCGAGTTCAGGGTCACGGCTATCCGTACTCAATAGTAATCGGCTATTGAATCCCGCTTTGATTTCGCCGCTCTGTTTAAGCGTTTTCACCCATTCGATTTGACGGTCCGTAATATTGCGCTGCTCTTCGGGAACGTCGGTATTTAAATTACCTTTGAGATATTGATCGATAATATCAGATGTGGGCACTTTGACAGTGATTGTTTGACCGACAAGGCTCGGGTCATTATAGACCATTTGGCGAATGAAATTTGGGCCACCCGATGTCGACATAACATCAAATAGCTGTCGTTTCGCCGTGCGTTGATCGCGCCCCTCTAATGTGTTGATCTCTGGGAAGCGCTCAAAAATCGTCTCTTGCATGATGCGGCGGTAATTTGCTCCGCGCAATGTATCCGGATCGCGCGTTCCATCAGGCGCCAAAATACTCTCGGATAACTCCACCTGAAGCGTGATCGTATGCTGATAGAATGCCTTATAGCCTGTGCTGACGATCGAGAACATTAGCCACGTCAACGCGCAGACCGCAAAAGCAATCGCAGCCACGCCGAGCCCTTTAAATATAGCTTCGCTGCGGCGGCGTTGTTTGAGCCGCTTCAAGGCGCGCTCGCCCGCATGTATGGAAATCGGTTTATCCATCAATCATATCTCTCGCGGTAACGGCGCACGATCACAAGCGCGATAATGTTAAGGATCAGCGTGATGATAAAGAGCACAAGCCCCAGCGCGAAGGCCGACAAAGTCTTGGCAGTATCTAATTCAGAATCACCGGTCAGCAGAGTCACGATTTGGACAGTCACGGTTGTCACCGCTTCGAATGGGTTCGCCGTCAGGTTCGCCGCTGCGCCTGCTGCCATAACCACAATCATCGTCTCGCCGACAGCGCGGCTAATAGCGAGTAGCATTGCGCCGATGATTCCCGGCAGCGCGCCGCCAAAGACAACCTTTTTAACCGTCTCTGATTTCGTTGCGCCGAGCGCCAATGAGCCATCGCGCAAAGATTGCGGCACGGCGTTAATAACGTCATCGGAAAGCGAAGAAATAAATGGAATAATCATCACGCCCATGACCGATCCGGCTGCAATCGCGGATTGTGTCGGGACAGACGCGCCGAGAGTTTCGGCAAATCCGCGAATTGTCGGACCCACGGTAAGAACCGCAAAATAGCCGTAAACGACTGTTGGAACGCCCGCCAAAATTTCAATCGCGGGTTTGACCCAAGCGCGAACGCGCGGCGAGGCATATTCAGACAAATAAATCGCAATCATTAACCCGACAGGCGCCGCCAAAGAAATTGCGACGACCATAATCAAGAATGTTCCGGCAAAGATCGGAATTGCCCCGAAAGCCCCTGACTGCCCTGCCTGATCCGCGCGCATTGCGGTTTGCGGCGACCATTCCAGCCCCGTTAAAAAATCTAGAACGGGAACTTGTTTGAAAAACCTTAGGCTTTCAAAAACAAGGGATAAAACAATACCAATCGTTGTCAGAACAGCGATTGTTGAACACAGCACCAAGAGGATTTTGATAAAACTCTCAACAACGGTGCGCGCTTTAAAATTCGCGCGAATGGTTGTTCGCGTACAAGCAAAGGCCAGCGCCGAGAGGCCGATCATAATCGCAAGCACAGCAAGCGCCGGTAGACCCGCCAGCAGTCCGAAAATCATACTCACAAATGACAGAAGCGCAACGAGGCCGCCCGCGAAGAGACCATGAAAATTTGGACGGGAGTGAAACGATTGCGAAATCGCAGCGCTCTTTGTGCCTGCGGCTACGATGCTGGCGCGTTTTTTGGCAAACACAAATGACACTGCCCCCAAAACGGCGATGAACAAGCAATATATGGGAACAGAAATTTCCATGCGTGAACCGAAATGCGGGCGTTAAACAGATACGAGGCGGCTCTTATCGCCGCCCCAAGAGAGTCACAAGCCTATTGCGAATAGGACGTCATGTTTTCCACAGCTGAGCGGTATTGAGCGCGCTCGGCATCAGGAAGAGGCACGAGACCGATTTCTTCAAGGTAGCCGCCAGGGCCCCAAGCTGACTCATCAGTAAATTCTAATGCAAATTTTTGAATGCCCGGATTTTCAGCAACATTGGCTGCTTTAATGTAGAAAAATAGCGAGCGCGAAATTGGATATGCGCCAGAGGCAATATTCTCAAATGTCGGCTCTGCGCCATCAACAGATGCGCCTTTTACTTTATCCCCATTTTGGTCAAGGAATGAATATCCAAAGACACCAATAGCCGTTGGCGTATTGACCAATGTTTGAACGATGACATTGTCGTTCTCACCTGAGTCAATCCACAATCCATCTTCGCGCAGCGTATGCGACAAGTTTTGGAATGTTTTCTTATCCTGTTTACGAAGCCGCGCCATGCAAGGCACTTGCTTTGCACCGCCTTCCATTGCGACTTCGACAAATGCATCCCGCGTGCCGGAAGTTGGCGGCGGGCCGTAAGCCTCGATTTTTGTATCCGGAAGCGATCTGTCGATTTGCGCCCATGTCGTGTAGGGATTTGGCTTCATTGTACAATCGCTATCAGAGGTCGGAAC
>CALLBH010000127.1 GCA_938001945.1 uncultured Robiginitomaculum sp. | reverse complement strand
TTTAATCTCCAAAACTTCCGCCTGAAAAACCTTCGAATATCCAGATTGTGAAGCGGCGAAAGACATACCCTAAGACGGCCCCAACAAGAAGCCCTGCGATCAACGCTGCGCCCTCTAAACCTTCGGGCGGAATATTAAGGCCGCCGCCATATTTACTCAGTAGGACAATCGCAATCACAAGGCCAATCACCGCGCCGATGAGGACAGAAATTCCGCCAAATATGATGTTAAAAAATGCTTCAATATATTTCATCGCGGTCTCGCCCTTTTTTATAACCCTGTTTGAGATATAGATACATCATGAATGTAAATAAAATTGTCATTTTAACCGGCGCGGGAATTAGCGCGGAGAGCGGAATTAAAACATTTCGCGATACAGGCGGGTTGTGGGAGGATCACCCTGTTGAGCAAGTGGCCACGCCCGAGGGTTATGCCGCTGATCCTGCGCTTGTGCAGCGCTTCTATAATCTGCGCCGCGCGGCCTTGAAAGATGTTGAGCCTAACCCCGCACATGTCGCGCTTGCGACTCTGCAACGTGAGATGCAAGCACGCGGCGGCGAGATTATGATTGTCACGCAAAATGTTGATGACCTGCACGAGCGCGGCGGCGCGAAAAACGTCGTCCATATGCATGGTGAGTTGAAGCGCGTCTTCTGCGCGGCCTGTGATCATCATATGGATTGCGATTATGATATATTTGTCGAGACGACCTGCCCTGCTTGCAAAACCACCAGTACAGTTCGGCCCGACATTGTGTGGTTCGGCGAAATTCCATATCATATGGACGCGATAGAACGCGCGATTAAAAAATGTGATTTATTCGTATCTATCGGCACAAGCGGGGCCGTATACCCCGCCGCAGGATTTGTCCAAATCGCGAAACATTACGGCGCAGATACGCTGGAGCTGAACCTTGAGGTGTCTCAGGGCAGCTATCATTTCGATGAAACGCGGTTGGGTAAAGCCGGAAGCATTGTTCCGGATTGGGTGAAGGAAATGGTGGGGTAATTATATTGCTACTTACCGTATGAACCGCGAGAACTGGGTAACCCCCATCCCCCTTCGCTTCGCGAAGCGTACTTCCCCCGCAAGCGGGAGAAGGGTGTTCTTTCTTGATGCGTTCAACCTTCTCCCGTTTACGGGGGAAGTGGGCCCGCCGAAGCGTTAGCGCAGGCGGGGTCGATGGGGGCATCGCGATGCTGATGACCGCGACAATTTCATCCGATCTTTAACGCGGCGCGCGCTTTGCCAAGATCCGCTGTAATGTCCGGCGGTGCATATTTAATCGCCGCGCCGTTTCGGATACATTTTTACCGCACAGCTCATAGACCCGCTGGATATGTTCCCAGCGCACACGATCTGCACTCATCGGGTTTTCCGGCGGGGCGGGGCTGTCGCCGGGCTGTGCCAGCAGCGCTTTGCAGACATCGTCCGCATCAGCAGGTTTAGCGAGGTAATCCACCGCGCCGGCTTTGACGGCGGCAACAGCGGTCGCCAGATTGCCATAACCCGTTAGCATCACGATCTTGCAATCGGGACGCGCTTTGTGAAGTTCTTGAACCACGTCGAGGCCGTTACCGTCCTCAAGGCGCATATCCAAAACCGCAAAGGCGGGCGGATTGGCGCGCGCGACGGCTTTGGCCTCGGTTACCGTTTCGATCGTGCTGACGGTAAAACCGCGCTGCTCTAGGGCGCGGCCCATGCGGGTGCGAAACGGACCATCATCGTCCAGAATCATCATGGTGGCATCGGGGGGAAGGTCGTATTGTGTAGACATTTTTGTCTCCTGTATGACGCGCCTTTTGGCGCTACTCTACATGTGATGTAATCAACTTACAGACTACATACGGATATATAGGACCTTTCGATTGTTGTGCCACGCAAAGCTGCCATGCATTTTTGCACAGGGCTTACAAAATTGACGCCTTTATAAGATTGAAGTCGCCTCAAATTCTGCGCGCGGCCAACGCAGACGCACATAGGCGCCGGGGTTGCGGCGGCGGTTGCCGAAATTAACTGTTCCGCCCGTGCGTTCAATCAAGGTTTTCGCGATAAAAAACCCAAGCCCAAGGCCGCCTTGATTCTTATGATTCTCGCCGCGCGAGGTGACATAAGGCTCGCCGAGGCGTGAGCGAATATCGGGCTCAAATCCTTTGCCATTATCCAGCACGTCAATATGCACGAACTCAGCATCCCAGCGCCCGCGAATCGTGACCGTGTCGCGCGCGAAATCGACTGCGTTTTCGACCAAATTTGTCAGGCCATAAATAATTTCCGGAGAGCGGCGCAAAGACAATATCTCATCCGTATCCATAAGCTCCACATCAATATGGGCGTCAAACCCAATAAAGGGCTCGATGACTTCGTCAATGAGACCACCCAATGTCACCACGTCATGAATGGCGTCACCCTCGTCTCCGCGCCGCGCCAGTTGCTGCAGAATATCGCGGCAGCGCTTCGCTTGCTGCACCACGAGCCGCGCATCTTCGCCGAGCAGGCTGTCATCGGGCAGCTCATTGGCCATTTCTTTGGCCGTCACTTGGATGGTTGCGAGCGGCGTGCCGAGTTCATGCGCCGCCGCCGCCGCAAGCCCGCCAAGGGCCGAGAGTTTTTGCTCATGGGCCAGTACGGCTTCGGTCGCGGCCAAAGCATTACTCATACGCTGCGACTCCGACGAGGCCCGCCAGGCATAGAGCGAGGTAAACCCCATCCCGATCATCAAGGCGATCCACAGCCCGTATTTATACATATCAGGGAGCGAAAATTCTTCACCTGTAAACCACGGCAAAGGCTGACTATATTGCATCAGAAACAAAGAAAGCAGCGCGGTAAGGCTAGTGAGCGAGGCAACTACGGTTAAACGCAAAGTCGCCGCGCTGGTGACGACGGGGCCAATAAAAAGGAGCACAAAGGGATTCGTAATGCCGCCTGTCAACCACAGAAGCGCGGCGAGCTGAACGACATCAAAACCAAGCTGCGCTAGCGCTTCGCCGTCCGAGACGCGGCGATCCAGCGGAAAGAGAATACCGACAGCCAAATTGACCAAGGCGCTGGCCGCGATAATCAGCGCTGCAGGCAGAACAGGCATTGAGAATTTAAGACCGAAGACGACAATCAGCACAGCGAGCGCTTGGCCCAACACCGCGCCCCAGCGTAAATTCACCAGCGTGCTGCGGCGCAGTCGCCCCAGCGTGATACGGGCTAGGCCGCGCCGCTGGGATAGTTCGGGAAGGTCTTCTGCGATATCGGGTCTCATAGACGCGCAGCTTGCCACGCTGTAAAGCCCGCGCAAAGACACAAATTGGCGCAGATGGATTTATCATGAAACACGCACTTATTTTTACGGCCGCGCTTAGCGCGCTGATCCTCGGCGGCTGTAACGCTGAACCGAAACCCGTCGCGCAAAGCGGCCCCGTGACAAGCCGCGGCGACGCAAATGTCGGCGGGCCATATACATTGGTTAATCAAGACGGCGAAACGGTGACACAAGCCAGCTTTGTCGGCACGCCGCATTTGGTTTTTTTCGGCTTTACCTATTGCCCTGACGTATGCCCAATGGGCTTACAGCAAATGGGCGCGGCGCTGGATGAACTCGGCAAAGATAAAACAAAAATCCAGCCTATTTTGATTAGTCTTGATCCAGAGCGCGATACGCCAGAATTAATGGCGCAATATATTACGGCAAATGGATTTCCGGAAAATCTGATCGGGCTAACGGGAACGCCCGAGCAAGTGGACGTCGCGGTCAAAGCCTATCGCGTATATGCCAAAAAAGTATCACTGGGCGAGGACGTAGATGATTACACCATCGACCACACCAGCTATATTTACCTGATGGATAAAAATGGGAAATATGCCGCCGTGTTTACAAAACACGATAGCCCTGAAACAATTGCCGCGCAGATCAAACCTTATTTGAAATAGCTACCCGACTTCACTGAGCGAAGCGCGCTGCGGGCGGGCGAGCGGCCAATCAGGCTGCTCTGTCGGTTTGCTATATAAATAGCCTTGCAGGAAATCGACGCCGTAATCCGTGAGCATCTGCGCGTCGGCTTCGTTATCGACGCACTCCGCGACGGTCTTGATATCAAAGGTCTGCGCCATATCGACGATCAGGCGAACAAAGGATTGCTTGTAAGCGGTTGTGGCAATACCGCGCGCAAAGCTACCATCGATTTTTATCTCATCGGCCTCCGCCGCCATCAGCGACTTAAAACTGCTATGGCCTGCACCGAAATCATCAATCGCAAAACGACACCCCATCGCGCGCGCGGCAGATGCAAAAGCATTCACGCCAGCGAGATCGCCCGGATCGAGTGTTTCAGTCAGTTCAATCATGATCTGTCTGGCCTGCGGGCCAAGTGATTTTAGCTTGGCGAGATAATCATGCGCGGCCACATCATTTTTAAGCGTCGCAGCAGATATATTCACGGCGAGCCGAATATTATCGCGCACATGCAAGGTCACCGCCGCAACATCCAGCACGCGGCGATCCAGATGGTGGATCAGATTATTCTCTTCGGCCACGCCAATAAATCGGTTCGGCGTAATAATCTCACCGCCTTCATCCACGAGCCGCAACAAGGCTTCGAAGTGGTCAATCTTTTTGGTCTTGGCGCAGACAATCGCTTGATAAAATAATGTCACGCGCCGCTCCAGCAGCGCGCGCATAATTTCATCAACTGTAAGCGCCATATCCATAATTAATCAGCAAAACCTTCGCCGACACCAAAGTCACGCCGCGCCGCCGCAATAGTGACCATAAATCCGGCCATAACATCCAAAAGCGACATCAGCATAATCAGGAAGAATATTGAGGTTGCAAAAGCCGGAAACATCAAAAATTGAACCAAGCAGACAATGAAAATCACCATCGAAAAGGCGTGGTTCATCACGGCAGCACGTCCCGTTCCCGTTGATTTCAAAAGCTCAAAGAACAGCAAAACCAAGGATAGCGAAATTAGAGCATATCCCGGCGTGATGTCCCAGACGGCGCCTGAGGCCATAGGGATTTCGATGAAATCAGTATCCAAATGCGCGCGCACCCAATCGGCACTCGCAAATGTCTGCCCGCTCCATGCAATGACGTTATAAATCGCCACTGGAATGAACATCAAAGGTATAACCGTAAAGAACCCCATTAGGCCTCCAAGGCGGGGAAGCCCCACGCCGAATCAAAGATTAAAGAAGCTTAAATCCATATGGCTAGGAATGTGTTAACGCCCGGCAAGACGTTTTTGCTTTGCGGTTTCGCGTTTTGCGGATATTCAAAGCTATTCTATGCGCCGCAAAGAGCGCTGTTTTACAAGATGAGCGCATATGACTTTTAACCCGACAGATGTCCTGCATCCAGAATTTACGGCGCAGGCGCCCGAAACCTTATGGCCGCATATCAGTGCGCATTATGATGTGGATGAAGCCGATTGGCTGCGCCGCTTAACGCCGCTTGCCGCGCCCGTCGGCGACGAGGCCGCGCGCATTGAAGAACTGGCCGGTGAGCTGATCACTGCGGCGCGGGATCATAGCGAAGGCCTGCATAAAATTGACGCGCTGCTTTTGGAATACTCGCTCGACACGCGCGAGGGCGTGCTGCTGATGTGTCTGGCCGAAGCGCTACTTCGCGTGCCCGACAAAGACACAGCAGACGCGCTCATCGAGGATAAAATCGGCGGGGCCAATTGGAATGAACATTTAGGCAAATCCGATAGCCTGTTCGCCAATGCTTCGACGTGGGGCTTAATGGTGGCGGGCAAAGTCGTCACGCTGGATAAAAAAGAAAGCGCGGGCGTGCTGGCTAAACTTGTCGATAGCGCGTCTGAGCCCGTTGTGCGCAAAGCCATGCGCGAGGCGATGAAAATCATGGGTCGCCATTTCGTTCTCGGCCAGACCATTGGCGAAGCGCTTAAACGCGCGCGCAAAGACCGCGATCAAGGCGCAAGCCACAGCTTTGATATGCTCGGCGAAGCGGCGCTTACCGATGAAGATGCCAAGCGCTACGAGGCCGCTTACAGCGCGGCAATTACGGCCATTGGCAAAGAGCGTTACGCCGGGAAAACAAACCGCCCTGCGACAATCTCAATTAAGCTCTCCGCCCTGCATCCGCGCTACGAACCGGCCCAAGAGGCGCGCGTCATGAGCGAAATGTTGGAGCGCGTCAAACGCCTGCTCGTGCAAGCCCGCGCCGCAGGCGTTGGCGTAAATATTGACGCCGAAGAAGCGGACCGTTTGGAAATGTCACTTAAATTATATCAGCAGCTGTTCACGGACCCTGACCTAATCGGATGGGGCGAGCTGGGCATTGTCGTGCAAGCTTATTCCAAACGCGCCCTGCCCGTTTTGGCGTGGATTACCGCGCTCGCCAAAGCCCATAAACAGCGCATTCCCGTGCGCCTCGTCAAAGGCGCCTATTGGGACGCGGAGCTCAAGAAATCCCAGCAAAAGGGCCTCGTGGATTATCCCGTCTATACCCAAAAACCCGCCACGGATTTAGCCTATCTGGCCTGCGCCCGCTTCATGCTCAGCGACGCGGCAAAGCCCGCGCTTTACCCGCAATTTGCGACCCATAATGCCCATAGCGTCGCCGCCATTCGCGCCATGGCCGCGCCGAACGCCGAATATGAATTTCAGCGCCTCAACGGGATGGGCGACGCGCTTTATGATCACGTCCTTGAAAACTTTGGCGTCAATGTCTGCATCTATGCTCCCGTCGGTCACCACAAAGATTTGCTCGCTTATCTGGTGCGCCGCCTGCTCGAGAACGGCGCCAATAGTTCATTCGTGCACCGCTTGATTGATGCCGAAACACCTATCGGAGAACTCACCACGCACCCCGTCAATGATCTGGATTTAAGCCTTAGCCCCATTCCAAAACCTGCCGCTATTCTGCCCGGCCGCGTGAATTCCAAAGGCGTCAGTATTGATATTGAGAGCCAGTGGGAGCCGTTAAAGTCAGCTGTTCAAAAGGCCGCGAAAGTCAAACTCGTCGCCAAACCGATTATCTTAGGCAAAGAAAAGCGCGGCGAAAAACACGCCCTGCCCTGCCCATTTAATCATAGCGAAATTGCGGGCGAGGTCATTTGGGCCAGCGCGGCAGACATAGACAAAGCGCTCAACGCGAAGCCGCCCAAAGCCTGGCCCGTCGCCAAGCGCGCAAAATGGGCGCGCAATCTCGCAGATGCCATGGAAGCGGATATGCCTGCCCTTATCGCGCTGTGCCAAAGCGAAGCGGGAAAGACATGGCAAGACGCCATTGATGAAATTCGCGAAGCCGTAGATTTTTGCCGTTATTATGCCGGCGAGCTAGAGGGTCAGCCGAAGAGCTTTATCGGCCCCGATGGCCTTGAGGTTAAAATTTCACATAAACCTCTTGGGACATTTGCCTGTATCAGTCCGTGGAACTTCCCGCTCGCCATATTCCTTGGCCAA
>CALLBH010000126.1 GCA_938001945.1 uncultured Robiginitomaculum sp. | reverse complement strand
CGCCCGCAGATACTCCATTTCTCCAAGAATAAACCTGAAAGGCGTAACCGCGTTTAAAGTCGTCTTCTTTATTTTGAACATTGCGGTAACGCGGAATATAACTTCCCGTTGGTCGGTTCCCCCAATAATATTTATCAAGATTGCCCGGCACACTTGCGAGCACTTTTGACCCGCCGACATGATCCATGATGTTGCGTCCCACTTGGTCAGAGCGGTTCGCGAGTCCTGCGGGCATAGTTTCAGATTTTGAATTCAACAAAATCATCGCCGTTGGAATAGTCGATGCGTTTAAAAAAACGATCTTAGAGCGATACACACTGGCCGCTTTAGTTTTGGCATTCACAACCCGCACGCCCGTCACTTTTTCGGTTGCGGCGTCAAATTCCAATTCTTGCACAATCGCATCGGTTATGATCGTCAAGTTTCCGCTCGCCTCGGCCGCAGGAAGCGTCGCCGATAGCGAGCTAAAATACGCGCCGAAAGAGCAGCCTTGATGGCAACGGTTTCGAGTTTGGCATTGCCCGCGCCCCAGCGCGCTATGTTCATCAGTGGCGCGAGATAAATTCGCGACTCGGCCCATGATGACTTGACGATCTGGGTAATGCGCCGCGATCCTATTTTGAAATTCAATCTCGGCGCAATTCATTTCAAAAGGCGGTAGAAAATGCTGCCCATCAGGAATCGTATCTATGTTGTCTCGCGCGCCGGAAATACCGACAAATTTTTCAACTTTGTCATACCATGGCGCAAGGTCATCATACCGAATAGGCCAATCGACGCCGTGCCCGTCATTTTTATTGGCCGTAAAATCATCCGCCCCCCAGCGGTATGTTTGCCGGCCCCACATGATGGAGCGTCCACCTAAATGATAACCACGACGCCAGTTGAAATCTCCCGATTTAGAGGTTTCATAGGGATGCTCATCGTCTTTAACCCAGAACTGTTTTGTGGTTTCCGAAAAGGAATAGACTTTTGATTGAACGGGATAATGCTTAGCTTTTTCGTCCGGGTTTACGCGGTCTAAATTGGGCCGCTCCCACGGATCAAGCATATCCGTATAATCATCTTCGGGCGTGATTTGCCGCCCGCGCTCCAGCACGAGGACTTTTAATCCGCGCTCACATAATTCCTTTGCCGCCCATCCGCCGGACATTCCCGAGCCAACAACGATGGCGTCAAAGTCAGCCATTAAAGCTCGCCTGATTCCAGCAAATCAGCGGCATGGTGCGCCGCGCGCGCCGAAAGCGCCATATAGGTCACGGAGGGGTTTTGAATGGCTGAACTCGTCATGGCCGCGCCGTCGGTAATGAATAGATTTTCGCAATCCCACGCTTGGTTCCATTTATTGAGAACACTGGTTTTGGGGTCGCGGCCCATACGCGCCGTGCCCATTTCGTGAATACGGTTGCCCGGCTTTGTGGGCTCTACGGGATGCACTTTGATGTTGGAGTAATTGCCTTTACGCAGAATATCTTCGGCGTCCTTGCTGGCCGCCTCAAGCAGAGCGAGCTCATTCGGCCCCATGCGCGCATCCATAACCGGAACAGGAATGCCCCATTTATCTGTGCGCGACGCGTGGAGACTGACGCGGTTATTTGGGTCAGGCAGAACTTCAGCATAAGCATCGAGGAAAACAGTCCATGGCCCGGGGTCGCGGTTCGCGGCTTTAAAACCTGCGCCAACGCCCTGACGACCCGGCTGCCATGTTCCTCGGCCCGTATAGACCTGAAAGGCAAAACCACGTTTATAAGGTTGATCATAGTCCGGGAAATTGCGATAGCGCGGAATATAGCCCTGGCCCGGATAGCGGCCATAGACATATTTATCTGTCATGCCATCAATCGTCGCTTGCGCCCGCGCCCCCGCGACGTGATCCATCAAATTACGGCCCACTTGATTAGAGCTATTGGCGAGGCCGTTCGGAATGTTTTCATCCGCACTTTGCAGCATGATCGCAGCCGTATTTATCGCGGACGCATTTAAGAACACCACACGCGCCGTATAAGTCTTTGTCACTTTGGTCAGGCGATCAATGACTCGCACGCCTGTCGCGCGTTTGGTTTTGGGATCATAAATCACACTGTGTACAATGCTGTCCGGACGCAGTGTGAGGTTACCGGTCTTTTTCGCGGCAGGGAGCGTTGCCGAATTTGAGCTAAAATAAGCCCCATAAGAACAGCCCCGGAAACAATGGTAGCGCGCTTGGCACGCGCCCCGTCCCAGCGCTTCTTGTTCTGGCGTGGTGCGCGTTAGGTTGGCAACACGGCCAGCGATTAACTGGCGGTCATTATAATTCTCAGCAAGCGAGCCTTGTAAATGTTTCGCTGCGCAGTCCAGCTCGAAGGGCGGTTGGTACACTCCATCAGGTAGCTGCTCTAGCCCGTCATTATTACCGCTGATGCCCGCAAATTTTTCGACGTAATCATACCACGGTTTTAGGTCATCATAACGAATGGGCCAATCAACACCGACGCCATCAACCTTATTGGCGTTAAAATCATGATCGGAAAACCGATAACTCATCCGCGCCCATAACAGGCTGCGCCCGCCGACATGATAGCCGCGATACCACTCATAATCTGTGCCTTGCGCTGCCTCATAAGGATGGTCGCTATCTTTAACCCAGAGATGCTTGGTCGACTCGTAAAAGACATAGACGTCTTTTTGGATTTTATAATCGCGCTCAGCTTCATCGGGTCGAACGCGGTCCAGAAATTTCTTATCCCAAGGGTCGAGATTATCCGTATAATCTTCTTCAGGCTTAATGTCCTTACCGCGTTCCAGCACGAGTGTTTTGACGCCGCGCTCACAGAGTTCTTTGGCCACCCAACCGCCGGACATTCCTGACCCGACGACTATGGCGTCGAAGTCAGCCACTAAAGCGCGCCGCTCTCAAGCAAGTCTGCGGCATGGTTCGCCGCGCGCGCTGAGAACGCCATATAGGTGATGGACGGATTCTGACAGCCGCCGGACGTCATGAATGATCCATCTGTGATGAAGAGGTTCGGCACATCCCAGCTTTGATTCCATTTATTCAGAACACTGGTCTTCGGGTCGCGGCCCATACGCGCCGTACCCATTTCATGAATACCCCGACCCGGTGCAGACATATTTTCTGCGGTAAT
>CALLBH010000125.1 GCA_938001945.1 uncultured Robiginitomaculum sp. | reverse complement strand
TGCGTCACCAAGAATGCGGCCATAAGAGAGGCGCGCATTGCTAATAATCTCGCCCGAAATGCCGTCCGCGCCGGACAGCTCACTATTGGCGCCGCAGGTAATGCTGTCGCCGATGAAGAGGAGTTTGCGCTTGGGCGGCGGAGGCGGCGCGTTAAATTCTGTGTCTGAAATAACGCGGAGTATATTGATCTCGCCTTGCCACGCTTCTGTTCGCTTGATTAAGGTAATGATATGCGGCGCAGTCATACTTTCAGATAGTGTAAGGTTTGAACGGCCCTGATTTAGGACAGCTGTTCGCCATGACCCATCGTCAATTCGTATGTCAAATGCGACTATGTCTGTGCTAGAGGTGTACGCAACTTTGCAATAGCTACCTTGTACGTTGAGGGTGAGTTTCGTGCCTGAAAAAGCGAAAATTTGCCCTCGATTTACCTGTGTAGGTTTTCCGCCCTCCATTTTGTACATCACATCGGCATGGTTGCGTCCTTCAATGGAGACAAAAGAGTTCGGAAGCATACGCTCTATCGGACCAGCTACGGACGTTTCACCGCGCGCGCAGCCTGTCAAAATGGCCCCCGCGCCAAGCGCTGCGAAATCTCGTCTGGATATGGACATGTGCGCGATTCCTTTATCGTCATGGGCCCACGCTATCGCAGCGGGGAGGCATTCGCAATAAACGGCTATTGGCGCGTGCGTTATGGCTTGCTCTTTGATAGATTGCGCCCGAATCCACCAGTTAGGATAAATTATGACACGCAGCGCAAAACGAGCGGCTATAATCCTCGCCGCGGGTAAATCCACGCGCATGAAATCTGCGACATCCAAAGTGCTGCATCATGTCGGCGGGCGCTCGCTTCTGGCGTGGGTCACGGATTTAGCGCGCCAAGCTGGCGCGGATAAAATCATCTGCGTTGTCGGAGAGCATAATCAAGATGTGCGCGCCGCAGCCGAAGGCTTGGGTTTGGATATTGCGGTGCAAGAACCGCAAAATGGAACAGGCCACGCGGTGCTGTGCGCCAAAGACGCGCTAGGTGATTTTGACGGCGATATGATCGTTCTTTGTGCCGACGCGCCGCTCATTCGCGCGCAAACCATTAGTGATGTTTTTGACGGTTTAGACGGGGGCGCAGATGTCGCTGTATTGGGTTTTGTGCCAGAGACGGCCGGAGCTTATGGCCGCTTAATTACGCAGGGCGGCGAGCTCTTGAAAATCGTCGAAGCGAAAGAAGCCAGCGCCGAAGAGCTCGCCGTGACATTGTGCAATAGCGGTATCATGGCAGGCAATGCCGCCGTGATGTATGAGGCGTTATCAAAGGTCACAAATGACAATGCTAAGGGCGAATATTACCTGACGGATGTGGTCGAAATTGCGCGCGGGCAGGGACGCAAAATTGCAGCCGTGACGGCGGCTGATCCTGACGAAGTATTAGGCGTAAATTCACGCGCCGATTTGGCGCTCGCAGAAGGCGCATTTCAGTCTCGGATGCGCGCTCAAATGCTAGATAGCGGCGTGACATTGCGCGACCCCGCCACGACATATTTTTCATATGATACCCGCATCGCGCCGGACGCGGATATTGGCGCGAATGTCGTTTTTGGCCCGGGCGTCTCTATCGCGGCCCATGCCGTCATCCATCCTTTCTGCCATCTTGAAGGCGCGCAAATCGGTGAGGGTGCATTGATCGGGCCATTTGCCAGATTACGTCCCGGAACAGTCATGGGCGAGGGGAGTAAAGCAGGTAATTTTGTTGAAACCAAGAAGTCTGTCATTGGTAAGGGCAGTAAAATCAATCACTTATCTTATATTGGTGACGCTGAAATCGGCGAAAATGCCAATATTGGCGCCGGAACCATCACATGTAATTATGACGGGTTTAACAAGCACAAGACCACAATTGGCGACGGCGTCTTTGTGGGCTCGAATAGCTCTCTGGTTGCGCCAATCACGCTGGGCGCAGGGGCATATCTGGGGTCTGGAGGCGTCGTGACCAAAGATGTGCCGGAGGATGCGCTGGCGGTTGCGCGCGCGGATCAAGTCAATAAAGAGGGCTGGGCAAAGCGATATCGCGCCGCGCAAAATGCTCGCAAAAATAAACGAACATAATTGGATAATTCATCATGAGCCAAGCCAAACATAATGCTGCCCATGCGGCGATGGAACTTGTCGAAGACGGCATGACCCTCGGCCTCGGAAGCGGCTCAACTGCTGAGATATTTATCGAGCTTTTGAGCAAACAAATTACCCAAGGCGTGAAGCTGCGCGGCGTGCCGACATCCGAAGCTACAGCGGCTTGCGCGCGCAAACATGGCGTGCCGTTAATTGAACCTGATAAAGTCGATCAAATTCATTTGACAGTAGACGGGGCAGACGAAGTTGACCCGCAGTTTAATTTGATCAAAGGCGGCGGCGCGTGTCTGCTGCGTGAGAAGATTATTGCCCATGCATCTGATCGTATGGCCGTGATTGTCGATGCCTCGAAAATGAAAAAAGACCTCGGGGCCTTCCCGCTCCCTGTTGAGATTGATCCCTTTGGCATGGCGCTAACAGCGGAGAAGATTTTGCTGGCGCTGCAAGAGAGCAAATGCGCCGGAACGGATACGTCACTGCGCCAAAATAAAGCAGGCACAGGGCCGCTCATTACCGATGGCGGACATTATATTCTCGATTGCCACTGCGAGAAAATTCCTGACCCCGTTCAGACCGCGCATCTGCTGAGCCAAATTCCCGGTGTGATGGAGCATGGCCTGTTTATAGGGCTGGCGAGCGTCATCATTGTCGGCGCGGATGATCACGCCAAGATTATGGAACTCAAATCAGCGTGATATGATGATTTGCGCCTTGCCTCACTGGGGTGCGGTTCTTACATCCCCTTCAAGATTTTAAGATAGATGGAGGCCCGCATGGCCGAGTATGATTATGATTTATTCGTTATTGGCGCAGGCAGCGGCGGCGTTCGCTCTGCGCGCCTCGCAGCGCAGCTTGGACAACGTGTTGCGGTCGCCGAAGAAAGCCTGCCGGGCGGGACATGTGTTGTACGCGGCTGCGTCCCCAAAAAATTCCTCGTTTATGGCGCGGATTACGGCGCGGCGATCAAAGAATCTGAAGGCTATGGCTGGACGGTCAAGGACGCCTCATTTGATTGGGGGAAACTGCGCGACAATATCCAATCCGAAGTTATGCGCCTGTCAGGCATCTATTCCACAATTCTTGAGAAAAACGGCGCGCAGCTTTATCGTGAACGCGCGGAAATTGAAGATGCCCATACGGTTCGCCTGAAAGACAGCGACAAGACCATCACGGCCAAAACAATCCTTATTGCCGTAGGCGGTCGTCCTTGGATGCCGAAAATTAAGGGACATGAGCATGCGATTATGTCTGATGATGCGTTTCTGCTCGATAAACTCCCTGAGCGCGTTTTGATTATTGGCGGCGGCTATATTGCGTCGGAATTTGCAGGCATTTTTGCAGGGATGGGCGTTGAGACCGTGCAGGCTTACCGCGGCGGGCGTTTGCTCAACGGCTTTGACGCTGAAGTGCGCGACGCTGTGAATGACGTGCAGCGTAATAATGGCATTGATCTTCGCTTTAATGCCTCTCCGATAGAGATTAAAACGGCCAAAGGCGGCTATATTGTTAGCTTTGATAACGGCACGAAAATCGGTACCGATCTGGTCTTTATGGCCACGGGCCGGAAGCCGCATACAGTCGGTCTGGGGTTAGAGAATGCCGGCGTTGCTGTTGACAAAAACGGCGCGGTTAAAGTCGACGAATATTCAAAGTCGAGCGTCGATAGCATCTACGCCGTGGGTGATGTGACCAACCGCGTGAACTTGACGCCCGTCGCTATTCGCGAAGGCGTCGCCTTTGTCGAAACCGTATTCAAAGACAACCCGACAGCCTATGATCACACCGAGATTGCAAGCGCCGTCTTTACTCGTCCGCCCGTTGGCGTTGTCGGATATAATGAAGCAGAGGCGCGCAAAGCTTTTGGCGATGATATTACGGTCTACACCACATCTTTCCGCCCCATGAAAAATGTTCTCGCGGGGAAATCGCAAAAATGTTTCATGAAACTTTTGACGCAAGGCGAGAATGAGAAAGTCATCGGCATTCATATTGTCGGTGATGACAGCCCGGAGATCATTCAAGCGCTCGGGATTTGCGTGAAAGCGGGTCTGACCAAGGCTGATTTTGACCGAACCTGCGCGGTTCATCCGACGCTGGCCGAAGAGATTGTCACGTTAAAGCCTAAAGAGATCAATAAAACGACTGCTGTGAGCTAATATTTGAGCAAATTTACTCTAATTTTGACGTGACGCGACAAAATCTATCCACCGTGCAGCTTTAGGTGGCGAGTGGCGGGAAATTTTGCTAACAGGCCCGACTTGAATTGATATTACTTACATTGAGCGTGACATGACCAAATGGACCCCATCAAATTGGCGCAGCCTTCCAGCCAAACATATCCCGACGGATTACCCCGATCTGGAGAAATTGGCCGAAGTTGAAAACACGCTTGCCGGTTATCCACCGCTCGTCTTTGCGGGCGAAGCGCGGCGTCTTAAAGCGCGCTTGGCATCGGTTGCGCGCGGGGAAAGCTTCCTGTTGCAAGGCGGAGATTGCGCGGAAAGTTTCCGCGAGTTTCATCCCGATAATCTGCGCGATATGTTCCGCGTCTTGATGCAAATGGCGGTTGTGCTGACATATGGCGCGGGCAAGCCTGTCGTTAAAGTTGGCCGTATCGCCGGACAGTTCGGTAAACCGCGCAGTAGCCCCGTTGAAGTGCGCGACGGCGTAGAGCTGCCCAGCTACCGGGGTGACAACATAAATGGCATGGATTTTAATGAGAAATCTCGGACGCCAAACCCCAAGCGCTTGCTTAAAGCCTATGGTCAAAGTGCTTCGACGCTAAACCTGCTTCGCGCGTTTTCCACGGGCGGTTATGCCGATCTTCGTAATATCCATAATTGGACATTAGGCTTTGTGTCGGGCTCCGAGCAGACCAAAAAGTATCAAGAACTTTGCGATAAAATCTCCGACGCGATGGAGTTCATGCAGGCTTGCGGCGTCACGCCGGAAACCACGCCGCAAATGGCGAGCACAGAGCTTTATACGTCCCATGAGGGATTATTGCTGGGCTATGAGCAAGCGATGACGCGCATCGATAGCACGTCGGGGCGCTGGTATGACACCTCGGCCCATATGTTATGGATTGGCGATCGTACGCGCCAGCTTGATGGCGCACATGTTGATTTTATGAGCGGGATTGAAAATCCGGTCGCGATGAAATGCGGCCCCACAATGGAAGCCGACGATCTGCTGCGTCTCTGCGATAAGCTAAACCCGAATAATGAGGATGGGCGCCTCACGCTGATCTGCCGTTTCGGTCATGACAAGGTTGGCAATCATTTGCCGAAACTTGCGCGCACCATCAAAGAAGCGGGTAAGTCCGTTGTTTGGTCCTGTGATCCGATGCACGGCAATACGCTGAAAACCGACTCTGGTTATAAAACGCGTCCGTTCGATTATATTCTGTCCGAAGTTCAGTCCTTTATGGATGTCCTGCACAGCGAAAATTGCTGGCCGGGCGGTGTTCATTTTGAAATGACAGGGCAGAACGTGACCGAGTGTATTGGCGGCGCC
>CALLBH010000124.1 GCA_938001945.1 uncultured Robiginitomaculum sp. | reverse complement strand
CTGCGTAAAAAGTTCCGCAAGACGGACAAGACATTTGATGGTATCGAAACGCTCTATGGCGTCGGATACAAATACAAAGAAGCATAATGCGGCTCCGGCTGCGGCCGGGTTGAAGGCCAAACCCAGGCGCCTTCGGGTGCTAGGGTTTTCCTCGCTTGCGCGCGCGATTTTTCTGTCCAATATCGTTGGGCTATTAATACTGATCATTGGCGCGTTGACGCTTAATGAAGTGCGCACGGGTCTGATCGATACCAAAGTTCAAAGCCTTTATTCACAGGCCGAACTCGTGAGTTCCGTCCTCGCCAGTGATGCGACAGGTGAGGGGCCAATTCCCACGCTCAATGTTCAAGACGGGCGGCAAGTTCTGCGCCGTATTTCCCTGCAACCCGGAACGCGCATTCGACTTTTTGATATTAACGGCGAGCTTGTCGCGGATAGCGAAGCGCTAAAAACGGGCGTTGAAATTCTTCCCTTCGAGACAGAAACATCCGAAGAAAATCTCACTTTGATTGAACGAATCGAACAAGGCTCTCAAGCTCTCGTTCGCTCTATTCCTAGCGTGAAACGCCGCCGCGAAACATTGAAACGACAGCTCGACCAAGACATTCGCCGAGCGCTTCTGGGCGATCCTGTGGCGGGCGAGCAATATGATGAGGGCGAGTTAATTGTTGCGGTCAATATTCCTGTCACCCGCGTCCAAGCCGTGGTTGGTGTGGTCACGATGGAGAGCCGTGATTTACAAGCCATTGTTGATGCCGAGCGCCGCTCGCTCGCGCCGATTGCCTTGCTCGCAATTATCATGTCGATCCTGTCGTCTCTGGCGCTGACCTTATTTATCGCATTGCCCATTCGTCGCCTCGCCCGCGCCGCAGAAATCGTGACACGCTCTAGCGATAATCGCGGCGCGATTCCGGATCTTTCTGGTCGCCGTGACGAAATTGGCGATCTGTCCATGATATTGCGCGAAATGACCGACGGGCTCTATGACCGTATTAATGACATCGCCAATTTTGCTGCCGATGTCGCGCATGAAATTAAAAACCCGCTGACCTCTATGCGTAGCGCCATGGAAACCCTCCCCAGTGCCAAGACCGACGAGCAGCGCGAGAAACTTATCGCCGTTGTTCAAAATGACGTCCTGCGCATGGACCGCTTGATTACCGATATCTCCAAAGCGTCTCGCATGGATGCAGAGCTCGCCCGTGAAACAGGCGTCCCGATAGAGATCGAGCAGATGCTTGAGAATATGGCGATGCTGTACGAGCAAACGGCCAAACCGGACATGGCCAGCGTGCATTATATCGCGCCCGATAGCGCAGAGGATAACCCCATTGTCGTGCGCGGCGCTCCCGACCCGATCGGCCAAGTCGTGCGCAACCTCATCGATAACGCCATCACATTCTCGCCTAAAAAAGGCGAAGTGCGTTTGCGCGTACGGCGCGGCGAAGATGAGCGCGAAAATATGGCCGTCATTACTGTCGACGATGATGGCCCCGGTATTCCGCCTGATAATTTAGATAATATTTTCGAGCGCTTCTATACCCAGCGCCCCAAGGGTCAAGAATTTGGCACCCATTCAGGGCTAGGCCTTGCCATATGCCGTCAAATCGTACGCGCCCATCGCGGTCAAATCTTCGCCGAAAATCGCCTGCATAACGGCAAAGTCAAAGGCGCGAAATTCACGGTGACGATGCCGCTATATCGCGAGTAACCGCGATTCTAGTCCCTGCAAGTCTTCGGGGAGCTCACTATCAAATGATAACTTCTCGCCCGTGACGGGATGGACAAAGCCGAGTGTTTTGGCATGCAAGGCTTGGCGTTTTAATCCACCTAGGATTTCGCCGCTGCCCGGGAAGCCGCGCCCTTTACCATAAACAGGATCACCCAACAGCGGGCATCCGATATGGCCCATATGAACGCGGATTTGGTGGGTGCGGCCCGTCTCTAATCGGCAAATAACTTTGGACACGAGCGGCGTGCCGACAGCTGCGCGGGGCTGCTGTCCATAAGTGATAATCGTTTCGTAATTTGTGATGGCCTGTTTGCCATGCTCGCTCTCGGGCAGTTCCCCAAAGCGGCGAATTTGCTCGGCGGTGCGCATTTGGATAACCGCCATTTTCTTGCGGTCGCCTTTACTGCGGGCGATACGCGTATCAATTTGCCCGCGGCGTGGTTTAGGCGCGCTGCGCACGAAACAGACATATTCGCGCTCGGCGCTATGGTCGGCAAATTGTTTGGACAGACCTTGATGGGCCTCATTGGATTTCGCCACCACAAGCAAACCCGACGTATCTTTATCGATGCGGTGAACAATGCCGGGGCGCGCCACGCCGCCAATACCGGACAAACTGCCCGCGCAATGAAACAGCAGCGCATTGACCAGTGTGCCATTATAGAGCCCCGGCGCGGGATGAACCGTCATGCCCGTGGGCTTATTGACGACCAGGAGGTCATCATCTTCAAACACAATATCCAGCGGAATATCTTCGGGCTCCGGCCTATCTTTGACGGGCGGCGGAAGGTCGACAATATATTCGCCTTCTTCGAGGATTGCGGCGCGCGGTTTTTTCTCGACCTTGCCGTTCACGCTGACGCGGCCTTCTTCAAGCATCGCCTTCACGCGTGCGCGCGATAGCTCCGTCCAACTCGCCAGCCATTTATCAAGGCGCTGTCCACAATCTTCGAAATGCGCCGTCCGTGT
>CALLBH010000123.1 GCA_938001945.1 uncultured Robiginitomaculum sp. | reverse complement strand
CTCCATCAACGCGTGCGCCGTGAGTTTTGGGGCTACGCCCCTGATGAGGCCTTTACGGGCGAGGATTTAATCGCAGAGCGCTATGACGGCATCCGCCCCGCGCCGGGCTATCCTGCGCAGCCGGATCACACCGAGAAGGCGACATTATTTAAATTATTGGACGCAACAGCGCAGGCGGGCGTGACCCTGACGCAAAGCTTTGCCATGCATCCGGCTAGCTCTGTTTCGGGCCTATATCTAAGCCATCCTGAGTCCGTCTATTTCGGCGTCGGTAAAATCGAAAAAGATCAAGTCGAAGATTATGCCCGCCGCAAAAACATGGACTTCGCCGACGCGGAACGCTGGCTCGCTCCGATTTTGAATTATAAGTAACACCGAATTCAGTATATGACGCAACTCAGTCAACCGACACTCAATTGGAATTGACAAATAGACGAGCGGAGACCTAACCCATTTATATGAACACCGTTGCGTCCAATTATTTTAAAGTCATCACAAAGGGCTGCTTGGCTAATGGCGCTCAGGCAGACCTCCTCGATCCGCTTATTGAGGGAGGGCTTGAGGCGCTTAATAACCCGGCACGGCGGTTCAGCACGGACAGTTTACTCAATGTATTGAATGAGTCCGCGGCGCACACCGGTGACACGGCACTGGGCATTAAAGTGGGGTTGCAACTTCGCATGGATACATTTGTGGATGTTGGTTTTACGCTAACATTTGCGGAGAACCTCAAAGAGGTCATGGCGCTGAATACTAAATATCAAACCCTGACCCAGCAATTAGGTAAAACCGAAATGAAAGTGGGGCGAAGTCTCGCTCGGGTGCACTGGTTCCAGTTCGAGAAAAAAGACCCCCAGCGATACCGGCATTTTGTGGAAATGATTTATTCTGGTTATGCGACCATTGGGCGATGGCTTATTTTTGGCGGGCCAAATCCAGTTCGGCACATGCAATTTATGCACAGCGCGCCCGAGAATATAGACGTTCACCAAATGGTCTTTGGAGAGAATATCGTCTTTGATGCTGAAAAGGATATGATGGCATTTCCTGCGCGGTTAACCCGTATCCCACTGCCTACACGAAACGAAGAGATGAAGGCTATGATGCTGCCTAAGCTAGATCGCCAAATGGACGAGCTTGGTAGGCCTCAAAGTTTTCGCCGTCAGACGATGCATATTCTTCAATCTACGCTCACTACAGGGCGACCCAAGATTTCTGATGTGGCGCGGATGATGAGCATGAGTGAGCGCAGTTTTCGGCGTCATTTGGATAAAGAAAATGTTCGTTTCCGTGAAATTTTAGAAGATGCTCGGCGAGAGGCTTGTGAAGTTTTCTTAAAGCAAAATAATCTTAACCACGCCGAAATTGGTGCGCGTTTGGGCTATACTGACCAGAGCTCTTACACGCGGGCCTTTCGGTCTTGGTTTGGCGTGACGCCGAGCCGTTACCGCAAAGGCGTTGCGCAAAATGAGCGCACCGCATAGCGCAAACTATTGCGCGCTACGGTGAATTACGGCATGGCCGACACATGAGTTTTTGGACCCGACTTTTCTCTGCTGCGGCAAATATGTTTGGCCCGATGCCGCGTCCCGATTTGGACGGGCGTCCGGGGCGCACGGACGATGCTGGTTTTGCGGCGGCGTTGATTGCCTTATCTGCGAAACTTGCCAAAGCGGACGGTGTTGTGACGCGCGAGGAGATCGACGCTTTTCGCACCATATTCACCGCGCCGCCCGAAGCGCAGGCGGGGATTGCGCGGTTCTTTGATCTCGCGCGAAAAACGACGGCGGGGTATAAATCCTATGCCAAGATTGTTGCGCGCAAATTCCGCGCGCAGCCCGCGATGCTCGAAGATGTTTTGGACGGTCTCTTCTTCATTGCCCTCGCGGACGGTGTTGTTAGCCCCGAAGAAATGGAGTTTTTACAAACGACAGCGGATATATTTGGGTTTTCCGAGCGTGAATTTAATCGCATCAAAGTATCGCATATGGGGCGTCCCGCCGATGATCCTTATTTGATTTTGGGGGTCGATGAAGACATTTCGGACGCAGACTTAAAGCGCGCCTATCGCCGCCAAGCTGCGGCCAATCATCCGGACCGTCTTGTAGCGCGCGGCCTCCCGGAGCAGCTCCAAGGGCTGGCGAACCATAAAATGGCCATGATCAATCGTGCATATGGTGAGATACTCAAAGAGCGCAAAGCGCGGGCGCAAACGGGATAGGGCGCTGCTGCGTAACGTAATTGTAACCCAGCGTGACTTGACCTTTTTTGAAATCACGCCAAATTAGGGTCAGGAGCAAGATAATGGCGACTTATATCAGAGTATCAAATATGCACGCTGGGCAACCTAAGACGTTGTGGCAGAAAATCGGCCGCACAGCCATGTTGGTGGCTGGCGGGATTGTTGGTTTGGGCGTGCTGATTTTGGCAACCTCTGCGGCGTTGATCGTCGTGCTGGCTATATTAGTTTTGGCTGCGATTGCCTTTGTTGGGTTTTGGATCCGCGCGAAAGTGTTCGGTAAAACTGTGCGCGAGAAAGCATTCGAAGATCTTGAGAAGAAATTTGGTGTGAATAACGCACAGTTTGAAACTGAAAACGCTTCGGACTTTGATGGCGAAGAGATTGTTCTTGATGCGCGCGAAACACCTGATGGGTGGACCGTCGGTCAATAACCCTCCACACATGTTGACAGCCTAGACGCTTACGTTAGGGCAGGGCATGGCCGCCCGTGATTTTTTCATTTTGATGTTATGCAACTTGCTTTGGGCAGGGAACCTTGCGGTGAGCGCTTGGGCCTTAGGGAATCACGATGTGCCCCCCTTTATGCTTGCGGCGTTGCGCGCAGCGATTGTCTTATTGATTATGACGCCATTTTTACTGAGACCCAAGCCTGAATCTTTTATTCGGCTTATCCTAGTCTGCATATGCGTCGGGCCGTTGCATCTGGGCTTTCTATATACTGGCCTTCAAACGGCGAGCGCGACGGGTAGTGGAATTGTCAGCCAGATGCTTATTCCTTTCGCGGCGATACTCTCCATCATATTTCTGCGCGAGCGGCCAGGATGGGTGACGATATTGGCCATTATTGGCGCGTTCATCGGCAGCGTGATTATGATCTATGAACCGGGGCAGGTACAGGTGGATACTGGCCTGCTTTATGTCGGCGCGGCGTACCTCGCGCTTGCAGCGGGGTCAGTGCTTATTCGAACCGTTGGCGCTGTGGACTGGCGGATTTATGTGGCGTGGGTCGCATTGATTGTACTGCCCGTTATGATCGTAATGAGCGCGATGCTTGAGCCTTCGCCGCTTATAATCTGGACGCAAAGCAAATGGCCTTTATTGCTAGCTGCGCTTTATGCCTCACTTTGCGTATCTATCGTTGCCCATGGTCAGTATTTCTCGCTTTTGCAAAACTATGCCGTGAACAGAGTTGTCCCATTGACGATTATGACTCCGCTTTTTGCGGCCATTTTGGGTATTTCTTTTCTGGGCGATGCGCCGTCAAAACGTCTATTTATTGGGGCGCTTTTCATTTTGCCCTGCGTCTATATTATCGCTTCGCACAAACCTCGAAATACGGACGGATAAATTATGGCCAAAGCGAAAAACAAAACCCAGCCTACGACGCAAAGCGTCACAGCTTTTTTGGCGGCTATAGAGGATGACACCAAACGCGCAGACAGTGAAGCTTTAGCCGCGCTCATGCAGCGAGTCTCTGGATATCCGCCTGTCATGTGGGGAAGTATTATCGGCTTTGGACAGTATCATTATGTTTATGAGAGTGGCCGCGAAGGCGATGCTGTGCGTGTCGGATTTTCTCCGCGCGCGCAAAATTTGTCGATCTATATCATGCCGGGCTATCAGGACTTTGATGACGAACTCTCTCGTCTAGGTAAACACAAAAAGGGAAAGGCGTGTTTATATATTAAACGTCTCTCGGATGTTGATATGGATGTTCTCGAAGAAATCATTGCCAAAGGTCTCCGTCTCTTGGCGCAGAAATATCCAGAGAACACATGACTATAATCTCGGCCCCGTCGCCTAATTTTAATGAACGCAAATTGCCGCTCTCAATTCTTGTTCTGCATTATACGGGCATGGAGAGCGGGCAGGCGGCCATTGATCGATTGCGCGACCCTAAAGCCGAAGTTTCTGCCCATTATGTCGTTGAAGAAGACGGACGTGTCTTCGGTTTAGTCGATGAAAATAAGCGCGCATGGCATGCCGGGCGCGGCGAGTGGGCTGGAGTCACGGATGTTAACTCGGCGAGTATTGGCATCGAGATCGTCAATGGAGGGCATGATTATGGTTTGCCAGATTTCCCTGATGTTCAAATCGACTCCGTGATTGCATTATGTTCGGCTATTGTTGATCGTCACGCGATTAAGCCCGTAAACGTCATAGGCCATAGCGACCTCGCGCCTGGGCGTAAAACTGACCCTGGTGAGAAATTTCCGTGGGCTAAATTGGCTCAAGCAGGACTGGGGCTCTGGCCTGACCCGCAAGCTCCTGATCGCCGCAATTTATTTGCGTCTGGGGATCGTGATCGCGGCGTCGCAGCCGCACAGCGCGGCCTTGCGATGATTGGATATGGTGTCAGCGTCACGGGGGTCTTTGATGACATGACCGTGGACTGCGTCACAGCGTTTCAGCGTAGGTTCCGCCCAGACCATATAGACGGTCAAATCGATGTTGAAACCGTGTCTTTAATCTCGGCGATAAATTCAAAATTGTAGAAAAACGAGCGCGCAGCGGAAAAGGCCGATGTGGGGCAACCTCAGCCCGCCGCGCGCCCTAAGTCATAGCGCAAAGCGTATGACTATCCCTGTTTTTCGTCACCCATTGTTGACGAAAGTAGTTCGTGCACTTTCTGTACCTTAAACTTGAAAAGTTCAATAGGAATTCGACCTAAATATCGATTTTATCTATATAAATATGATAATGAGGTATTGTCGGGGTGGGTTTTTGAGTGAAATATTCGCTAAATTTGCCATCTCGTGGATATGGGACTGGGAAAACAACTTGGACGATTTTTAAGTCGGCTTACCACTGAATAAGTATCTCAAATCACTCAATATGAGGTCTAAGCCGCGTATAAATGTCTGATTTTGAGGCTGGTTATCGATTCGGAACAAGTGTTGCTGCGCATCAATTTCGACATAAAACAATAATAATCGCTATTTGCTCTCTAAGCTCATGAGAAAATTCTTGCGGATATGCTCCCCAATTTCACCTTTTACATGTGACGTGACATCCTCATGCGGGATCAATTCTTCGCATTTATCACATACGATGTCAGACCGAACTTGCCCGCCGCATGTTTTGTGGACCAAATGTACGGGCGTATCTTCTTTAGTGAAATGCTCCTGTCCCCAGCGGGTAAGGGCAATAATTGCAGGTCTTAAAGCCAGCCCGCGCGGCGTGATGCAATATTCGTAGCGCGCAGGTTTGTCTTGATATAGCCTTCTAATCAGAAGGCCTTCTTGTGTCAGTCGCGTTAAGCGTTGCGAGAGAAGATTTCGGTTAATCCCAAGGGCGCGTTCGAGATCATTGAAACGGCGTGCCTCGTAAAAGCTTCCCGATAAAATCATCATGCTCCATCGGTCGCCAACAATATCCAGCGCCGTAGCAAGCGCGAATTTTTCTTCTAAAAGCTCATTCCAACTCATTCGTCCCCACACATGGTAACAACTTAGGAGGGCATAGCGTAAACTGTAATTGCGTATAAAGTGTTACGAATTGACAATTCTCGGTTGCTCTTCCAAAAGCCTCTCGGATCAACGGGTCGGGCGGTCGCGGCATTTATGCCGAGGAAAGTCCGGGCTCCAGTGTGACAGGATGCCGGGTAACGCCCGGCGGGCGCCTTGGCGTCAAGGGAGAGTGCCACAGAAAGTAAACTACCTGCTAGGCTTTGGCCGCAGCGGGAAAAGGTGAAAGGGTGCGGTAAGAGCGCACCGCGGGCTTGGCAACAAGACCGGCACGGTAAACCCCATCCGGAGCAAAATCAAATAGGGACGAATATGGGGGTCACGCCCTTTCGTCCGGGTTGATTGCTTGAGCCTATTTGCAAAAATAGGCCTAGAGGAATGATCGCCGCTTTTGGTGACAAAAGTACAGAACCCGGCTTATAGACCCGTTGATTCATCATTAACTATAGTTCATAATCGACTCTAAGTTGGGAGGCTTTATGACATTTAGACTGAGAACTTTGGTATTTGCGGGCGCAATATGGGGGCTTGCTGGCTGTGCTTCAGTTCCAGACGGGAATGATGAGGGCGTGGTCGTTAGTTCCGGTGAGGTCAATTACACGCTGGCTAAAGGGGAAACGCTCTATAGCGACGATGACCTTATGGGCGGCATGTTTGGCGGTGGTGATTTTCGTCATGAAGCGAAGTTCAAGCGGCGTCTAGCTGAGGCTCAAAACTATGAATTAGGGTCGAAGCGCAATCCGGTTCGCTCTCATATGCCGCAAGGTCAACGTGAATATTTAAGCCGTCTGAGGTGCCCTATAGACGGCAAAGCGCCTAAATTTGAGCGTATGGGGAGTTTTGGTTCCGGTCCTTACGAAACGATTATCGATGGATATGAAGTCAAATGCCTTGGCGAATCGCCCGTAGAGGTCTTCATGGATATGTATTTCCCTAATCATTATGAAACAGAGGCCGTTCCCGGCTTCGCGATCATCATGCCGTCCATCGGGACTTAGCTTTAAAACGGCTGAATCGTCCCTATATCTGCCGTTCAACTGAAAGGCAGAAACGATGACATTCCAAATTATACCCGGCGAGTCTCGCGGCCACGCCGATCATGGCTGGCTGAAAAGCTATCATACATTTTCATTTGCGCGGTATCACAATCCGCAGATGATGCAGTTCGAAAGCCTGCGCGTCATCAATGAAGATCGCGTGGCTGCGGGGCAGGGCTTTCCGACCCACGGCCACAGTGATGCTGAGATATTTTCTTATGTCATTGACGGCGTGCTGGAGCATAAAGACACGCTGGGCAATGGCTCGCGCGTCTCAGCGGGCGGCGTTCAATATATGTCGGCGGGTTCGGGCGTGTCACACAGTGAATTTAACGGCAGTAAGGATGAACCCGTTTATTTTCTGCAAATCTGGCTTCTGCCGGACAAGACAGGCGTAACGCCGCGTTATGAGACATTGCAGCTGTCGGATGAAGATAAGCGCGGAAAGTTGAAATTGTTTCTGTCCGGCGATGGCCGCGATGGTTCTATTCGGCTTCAGCAAGATGCAGACATTTACGCTGGGCTTGTGGATGGTGATGAAGCGATTGAGTTCAAACCCAAAGGTGAGCGCCGCGGCTGGATACAGGTGGTCAAGGGTACGGTTTACGTCAATGGCGAGTCGCTGCGCGCAGGTGATGCCGTCGCATTTGCCCATGACAACGTTACAATTGATCAGGGTGTTGGGGCCGAGATTATACTTTTCGATCTGGCTCCATATCACTAACTTTGTAGCGTAGTTTCAAATTAGGGCGCAGTTTCTAAAACTGCGCCTTATCTATGTCTCATGAACACAGCGGCGCCCCGCCGCCCTCAACACTATTCAGGAGACCATTATGGCCACCAAAACAACGAAAAAAGCAACTAAAAAAGTTGACACTCAAACACGTAACGTCACTGGCGTTATCCGCAAAGGCGCGCTGGCTTATGTCGGTCTATATGTTGCTGCATATGATCGCGTTAAGCCAATGATCGCGACGACGGGCGACAAAGCCGAGAAATTCTTCGGTGAGCTTGTTGAAAAAGGCGAGACTGTTGAAGCTCAAGCCGGTGAAGTTGCAACGACTGCGAAAACACGCGCATTTGCATTTGCTGCAAAAGCTCGCGAGGCTCTGCCAACACTTCCTAAAGCTGCCAATGACCGCGTTGCTGAGCTGGAAGCAGAAATTGCCAAGCTGAACAAAAAGGTGAAGGCAAAAGCTAAAGCGACATCAAAGAAAGCGACGAAAGTCGTGACAGAAAAGACAAGCGCTAAGAAAGCCGCTTAAATCTAAGTCTATATTTTAAGCGAAGCGGCGTTCGGGTAACCGGGCGCCGCTTTTCTTTTGCCAAGAGCATTATTTACGTTAAAACGTTAATAGAGAATAGTTTTTGAGAGAGTAATATGGCGCGCAAACCCAAGAGTATCGGCAAAACAGCTTCGCAATCGACGACGGCGGTCAACTCGCTTGTTGGCGTTCGGCGCGGAGATTTCGTTAAGTCACTTGGGGTTTTGGTTAAAACCGCAGCCTCGCAGCCCATACCGCTCGCGAAGCATGTTGGTGCATATGCCAAAGAATTGGTCGAGATTACCAAGGGCACATCCGAGCTTGCGCCTGATCCGCGTGATCGACGTTTCAGGGATCCAACATGGACGCATAATCCATTGTATAAGCGAGGCCTGCAAAGCTGGATAGCAATGCGGCGGGAGCTTAAAGGGTGGGTCAACGATACACGCATCTCGACGCCTGACAAAGCGCGCGCTAATTACATCATAGATATTATGGCGGATACGCTCGCGCCGACGAATACCCTCATCGGTAATCCGGCTGCGATGAAACGGCTCTATGAGTCGGGCGGTCAGTCAGTTCTTAAGGGGCTGAAAAACGCTTATGATGATCTGCGTAATAATGGCGGTATGCCCTCTATGGTCGATAAGCGACCATTTAAAATTGGCGAAAACTTGGCCACATCTAAAGGCGCGGTGATCTACAAAGATGAGATGATCGAGCTGCTGCAATATGAGCCGACAACGCCTGAAGTGCGCAAAATTCCGATTATTATTGTGCCGCCGCAAATTAATAAATTCTACGCCAATGATCTTAGCCCTGATAAATCCATCATCCGTTTTTTGACGGCCTGCGGATATCAAGTCTTTGCCGTGTCATGGCGTAACCCGGGGCGACAACATGCCCACTGGGGTCTTGAGGAATATGTCGGCGAGCTGATTGAAGCTGTCGGCGTAACTAAGAAAATCACGCGTTCTGCCCGCGTCAATGTTATAGGGGCCTGCTCTGGCGGCACGACAATGGCGCTGCTGCTGAATGAACTGGCCGCGCGCGGTGATGAAAGCGTAAATTGCTATAGTCTATTTGTTTCCGTTTTAGATGGTAAGAAATCAGACAGCGAAGTTGGTTTATTTGTAACGGACGCCGCAATTGAAGCGGCGCGCGCACACAGCCAGCGCAAGGGCGTGCTGGACGGCGACGAGCTAGGCCGCATGTTTGCGTGGATGCGTCCCAATGATTTGATTTGGAATTATGTCGTCAACAATTACCTGCTCGGTGACGATCCGCCTCCTTTTGATGTGCTGTTCTGGAATGCCGATACGACAAACCTGCCGGCGCAGCTGCACTCGGATTATTTAGATATTTTCAAAGAGCGCTCATTTCGCCCGGATCGCACGACAGAATTTATGGGTCATTTGGTTGATCTGTCTAATGTCACTCAAGACGGCTTTATGGTGTCGGGCGTGACCGATCACATTACGCCGTGGATTGCGTGTTATCGTAATATTCGCCTCTTTGGCGGTGAGATCGATTTTGTTCTGTCCAATAGCGGCCATATCCAATCGCTGCTTAACCCTCCGGGCAATCCTAAGGCGCGTTATTTCTCTAATCCTGATCACCCTCCAAAAGCCACAGATTGGCTTAAAGGGGCGGAGACGCACGACGAGAGCTGGTGGCTGCGCTGGGATAAGTGGCTGTCAGAGCGCTCCGGTGAGATGAAAGCTGCGCCTAAAAAACTGGGAAATAAGGCCTATCCTCCAATCAGTCAGGCCCCCGGGGAATATGTATTTACATAAGGCGTAAGCGCAGCGCGGGCCTTTACTTCGCCTGCGAGCCAGCCCACCTTGAAGGCGTAGAGCAGTTTGGGAGCTGGTTAATAAGTTTGTGTTATGTTTTAGATGCAAGCTTAAATTAGGGAATAATAATGAGCGATTTTCACCCCAATCTACCGAAGATTTTCTTCAGTAAAGTTGGCAACCAAAAGCTACGCACCGCAATCTGGTCGGGCACGGATAAAGGGCGCGGAAAACGCACGCCGCTTTTATTTTTTAACGGTATTGGGGCCAATCTCGAAATTGCTCAGGTCTTTGCCGATACATTCTCGGGCCGCGATATCATCACATTTGATATGCCGGGCGTTGGCGGTTCCCCTGATCCGACTGTGCCTTATCGCCCGTGGTGGGTGGCTAAGGCAGCCAAGCAAATCTTACTTGAAAATGGATATTCCGAAGTTGATGTCCTCGGCATTAGCTGGGGCGGCGGACCCGCGCAGCAATTTGCGTGGCAAAATAAGGATATGACCAAGCGGCTTATTCTTTGCGCGACAACGACGGGCTGGACGATGGTTCCCGGCAATCCCAGGGCGCTCTCCAAGATGATGTCGCCTAAGCGCTATATTGACCGCGACTTCCTCGCGAAGAATTTCGAAACGCTTTACGGCGACGCGGCCAGTGAAGGCGTTGAAGCATTCTCTATCAATATGATGCCGCCGAGCATTAAAGGCTATCTGTTCCAGCTGTCTGCGATGATGGGCTGGTCGAGCATTCCATTTATCCGCCGTATTCGCGCGAAAACACTGATTATTATGGGCGGCAATGACCACATTGTTCCTGTTGTAAATGGCAAAATACTCGACACGCTTTTACGTCGTTCTCGCCTAAAGATTATCGACGGGGCAGGGCATTTATTCCTGCTGACGCGGCGGGCTGAAACTGTCGCGCTTATCCGCGACTTCATGGGCGAGCCCGCTGTGCCAATGCCGGAAGTTGAGCTTGAGCGCGTCCCGTCCGTTGCGGCATCTATCGTCGCGGCCTAAAATCTGCTAGGAGGCTTTATGTCTAGTAAAAACGATAAGTCCGACGATCAAAAACGAAATGCAAGCGATACGGCGCGCCGCATATGGCTGGCCGGAATCGGCGCATATGGGCGCGCATTTACCGAGGCCCAAGGCGCTATCAAAGAGGTGACGGGAAAGTCCAGCGCGGTCTTTGATGATTTGGTTCAAAAGGGCCAAATGTTTGAAGCCGTCGGTAAGGCTAAGGGCAAAGAGATTGCCCAGAAAGCCCAAGTGCCCGATATGGATATTGACGCGCGAATTAAATCCATGCGCGAGAAAATAAAAGCCGCGGGAGAGAAGTCCTCTGATTGGATTGATGATCACATCCCCTCTGGGCGCACTAAACCTGACACTAAAACCGATATTGAAGCGCGCCTCGACGCGATGGACGCAAAGCTCGATGCGATCATGGCCATTGTCGGCGCAAGCGTCACCAAGCCTAAGCCCAAAAAAGCTCCGGTTAAAAAGCGAGCGGCGAAGAAACCTGCGGCGAAAAAGACGCCGGTAAAAAAATCGTCGACCAAGAAAATTGCGACGCAGAAAACGACAGCGTCTAAACCGAAGTCGACTTAATCCGTAAATGGCCCGCCGCCCGACACGAGAGCTTATCTTATCAACGGCCTTAACCCTATTTAACGAAGAGGGCTTGGCCGAGGTCAGCAGCGTCGATATTGCCAGCGTCATGGGAATTAGCCCCGGCAATTTGCATTATCATTTCAAAGGCAAAACGCTTATCATCGAAGAGCTTTATGCGCGGTTTGAGACTGAGATGAAAATGGTGCTGGATGCGCCTGTGAACAATCCGCTGCAGCTCGAAGATAATTGGGTCTATCTCTATATCATCTTCGAAGAAATTTATGACTTTCGCTTTTTTTATCGCAATCTGGGCTGGGTGTTTGAGAAATTGCCTGAACTTGCGCCGCGCTTTGGGCGGTTGCTTCGCGCCAAAGAGGGTGCGTTTGATAGCTTGATCTCAACACTGCGCGGTGAGGATTTTATCGACCTTAGTGGCAATGAAGCCGAGGCTTTGGCTGAGCGCCTTACGATGCATTATACTTTCTGGCTTCAACATAGCGATTTGCGCTTTCCCGATATGGCGTCAAAGGCTCTGATTAATCGCGGCGTCTACGCGGCGCTCATTCAGATCATTCCCTATTGGTCTGAGGATAAAGATGGCGCCCAGCGCCTATTGTCTGAGTTTTTTAAGGCTCAGAAATAATTCACGGCAATGCCGTTTCTTTAAATTTGTGATTTACCAATTCCGCCTAGGGTTATCCACAGGCGCGAAATTCCCTGTCAAAATCTACAGTAAATCGCCAATTTATGGATAATAATCCCTTAATTTCCCATTGAATACCATGAAATCCCATGTTAGAGATATGCATTGGCGCAGGGGAGCTGCGCCTAGGGGAAATGGCGATGTTCTTATCGACGGCTACCAATACGTTGGATGCGAAGGGGCGGTTATCCGTGCCCGCAGATTTCCGCGCAGTTGTCGGGGATGGCAATTTCGACGGTATCGTTGTTTGGCCAAGCTTTGATGGTGCTTATCTTGAGGGCGGCGGCATAAAGCTGCTCCAAGACTATCAAGCCCTCCTTGAGAGTATGGATCCTTATGATGAGGCGCGTATAGCTTTTGAGCGCGCGATCTTTGCCGAAAGTCGCCGCCTTTCATTTGACGGTACCGGCCGTGTCACTCTCCCTAAAGATTTGGCTGAATATGCGGGTCTAAATGGCCGCGCAACATTTATTGGTTTGGGGCGCCGTTTCGAAATTTGGTCGCCAGAGGCGTATGAGTCCCACGCAGAATCTGCGCGTAAAATGGCGCGAGAAAATCGTCACCGCCTGCGCCTGCAGGGGCGACCGGAATGACGGCTCTCCAGAAAATAGATTTGCCGCATTATCCAGTTATGCTGCCAGAAGTCATGGCTGCGCTCGCGCCGCTATCTGGTGAGCTTTTTATTGACGGCACATTTGGAAATGGCGGTTACAGTAGGGCCATATTAGAAGCGGATGGTGCCCACCTTATTGCCATTGACCGCGACCCGAATGTTGCGCCGCGTGTTGCCGATTATGAAGCGCAATATGGTGACCGCTTTGAATTTTTCGAGGGCGCGTTCTCTGATATGGCAGAAGCGGCGGGCGAGCGTAAAGTTAACGGCATCGTTTTGGATATTGGTGTATCTTCTATGCAGCTCGACCAAGCGGTGCGGGGCTTTTCATTTCAAAAAGATGGCCCGCTGGATATGCGCATGGCCCAAAATGGGCCAAGCGCGGCGGATGCTGTCGCGCATCTATCCCATGGAGAGCTCGCTAAAATATTTCAGGTTTACGGCGAAGAGCGCCGTGCTAAACGCTGCGCCGATTTCATCGTGCGCGCCCGCGAGGTGGAGCCGATTGTGACGACCGCGCAGCTGGCGGATCTGATGGCGCAGGCGCTGGGTAAGAGCGGCAAAATCAATCCTGCGACGCGTGTGTTCCAAGCTTTGCGTATTTTCGTGAATGATGAGCTTGGCGAGCTTTACCGCGCGCTATTGGCCGCCGAAGACATTCTTGCGCCGGGTGGGCGTTTGGTTGTCGTCGCGTTTCACTCGCTTGAGGACCGCATCGTAAAGAGCTTTTTTCGCCGCCGCGCGGGCGAGACAAAAGGTCAGTCGCGCTACATGCCCGAAGCCCAAGACACGGGCCCTGCCGCCTCATTCACGCTTCCGGGTCGCTCCGCGTTGACGGCGTCCAAAACTGAATTATCCGAGAATGTACGCTCGCGCTCTGCCAAATTGCGCCGCGCCGTTCGCACGGACGCGCCTGCGTGGGCAGAAGGCGATGAAAGCCTCTTGCCGCGCGCGCCGTCACTGGCGGATCTTGCGAGGGCGATGTCATGAGGCGTCTCGGAGTTATCACTCTAATTCTCATCGGTTTTGCTCTGGTTGCGGCGCTTTATGTCACTAAGACCAAGGCGCAGAGCGTTCAAAAAGACATGGAGCGTTTGCAGTCTGAGTTGACGCAAGAGCAATCAAATATTCGCGTGCTTGAAGCTGAGATTGCGCATCTTCAAAATCCGGCGCGGCTGTCGGGGCTTGCGAAAACGCATCTGGAAACGGGTCCAACAAAGGCCGGTCAAATGATCACGCTTGATGATTTGGTTGTGCGCGTCCCTGTCAAAGCGGAGGCAGCGCAATGAGTAATCAAGCGCCCCAAAACCGCCGCGCGCAGAATTTGTCTGAGTTTATTCCCTCACGCCAATTGGTCGTCGAAGATTCAGAATTTGAAGCGGTGCGTGAGGGTCGCACACGTATCATTATCGGTGTTTTGGTGTTTCTTGGCGTCTTTCTTTTAATTTTAGGCCGTCTGGCCGAAGTGGCAGTGCTGTATGAAAAGCCAAGCGGCATGTCTTATGCCCAAGTCGAGGCAAAAACGCGCGCAGATATTTTAGATCGCAATGGCGCCATTTTGGCCACAACGCTACAAACCTTCTCGCTCTATACCAATACAAAGCTTGTGGGTGATCCTGCAGAAACGGCTGAATTGCTCGTGATGGTGTTGCCTGATTTAGATTATGATAAGGTCTATGCCGATCTGACTTCGGGTAAAGAATTTCGTTGGATTAGCCGCAATCTAACCCCCAAAGAGCGCCAAGCTGTTTTTGAGCTCGGTCAGCCTGGTTTGGCTTTTGAGGTTGAACCACGCCGCATATATCCGGCAGGGCGCATCGCGGCCCATGCTATGGGGTGGACAGATGTCGATATGGTCGGCGCAGCAGGGGCGGAGCGGGCGTTCGACGCCGAATTAATGGCCGCGCCCGACAAGCCGAAAAAACTCTCTATTGATTTACGGTTCCAAAACATTCTGACCGAAGAATTATTGTGGGGTATGGAGCGGTTTAAGGCCGACGGCGCAGCGGGCGTTATCCTTGATGTTCAAACGGGAGAGCTTCTCGCGCTAGCCAGCTTGCCTGATTTTGATCCCAATAATTATGCCGCAGCATTGCCGCAAACCCGCTTTAATCGCGCCACGATGGGCACCTATGAATTGGGTTCAACTTTCAAGCCTTTGACGATGGCGCTTGCGCTGGAGTCGGGCATTGACCCCGAAAGACCTATGCCTGTGCAGGACCCGCTTATCATTCGCCGCAAATCCATTCGCGATGATCATAAAAGTGATGACCCGCTAAAGATGTTTGACGTTCTCGCCGATAGCTCGAACCGCGGCACGGCCATGTATGCCCTCGAAGTGGGCGATATCGCGCAGCAAGATTTCCTGCGCAAATTTGGATTATTTGATCGCGTCCCGTTTGAGCTTGCCGAAAGCGCCGCGCCGCAGCTCCCGCCCGAGTGGCAGGATTTGACTGTCGCCACAGTCTCCTATGGTCACGGCATTGCGGTTAGTCCGCTCGCTCTGGCCACGGCTCTATCTGCGCTGGTTAATGGCGGGGATTACGTCACGCCGACGCTGGAGTATCGCAGCGTCGGCCAAGCTCAGCCCCGTCGCCGCGTCATCGCGCAAGACACATCCGACATGATGCGGGACATGATGCGCTACGTGATGACCGATGGCACGGGGCGTAACGCCGAAGTGCCGGGCTATGGCCTGATGGGTAAAACAGGCACGGCGGAAAA
>CALLBH010000122.1 GCA_938001945.1 uncultured Robiginitomaculum sp. | reverse complement strand
CCCTGCCCATCATACAGACCTTCATCGACATATATCAGGAAATCTGCCGCCGTTTTCGGAGCCTTGTCCTGATAGACTTCAATAACAATTGTGCCCTTATCGGTTTGCAGCTCGACAACGGGATTACCGGAACATGCGGCGAGAAGGACGGCGGAGAAAATAAGGAATAGATAGCGCATGCGGGCGTTATAAACCGCTTCGCGAGCAATGAAAGTGCGAAGCGCTTAACGGTCGCGTTTATCGGCGACTTTTATGCCTGCATCTACGGCGTAGAAAATAATCGCTGCGCCGATAAAGGCCATAAGCGGGTGGCGAATGACAAAGAGAAGGCCAATAAAGCAGACAAGTCCTGCGATGATCGAATAGGGATGAATGTTTTTATACATAGGCTATATATAGTGACGAATGAGCCCGTACTCAAGGGTCAGACCGCCGAGCCGTTAAATCCAGCGTAATCGGCACATGACCTTCGTTTTCCAAGTGAGCGCGCAGCAGCGCCGCATTGCGGTTATTGGCTTGCCAGCCCCAATCAAATAAATCGCCGATAAGCGGGATAAGCCCAATCAGCCAATCGACAAATACATTACCGCCCATACGCAGCAGTAAGCGTTTTGGCGCGCCCAGCGCGCGGGCATGGGTCATGATATATCCCGAAACGCCAAGCCCAATTGTATCGCCGATACCCGGAATAAACCCGATAAGCGTATCGAGCCCCAAAGGGATTGGAATGCCGGGGATTTTAAACCGGCTATCCATTAACCGCGCGAGGGCTTCGACATGTTCTAAGCGTTGTTCGGGAGTCATGGCACCTGTCCTGATTTCACCGCTTCTGCTGCTCTAGTTCCACATCCCAATATAAATAATCCAGCCAGCTTTTGTGCAGGTGATTGGGCGGGAAACGGCGGCCCTGAGCTTGGAGTTGATGCATAGTGGGGCGGAAGGGTTTGCGGCGCAGCGCCATTCCGGCTTCGCGCGGATTACGGCCGCCTTTTTTGAGGTTGCATTTCGCGCAGGCCGCCGCGATATTTTCCCAGCTGGTTTTTCCGCCAACACGGCGCGGACGGACGTGATCAAAGGTCAACTCTTCGCCGCTACCGCAATAAACGCATTCAAATCCGTCGCGCAGGAACAGATTAAACCGCGTAAAAGCCGGGTCGCGATTTTGGCTGACATAATCCTTGAGACTGACGACGCTGGGTAGTTGCATGTCGAAACTCGGCGAGCTGACATGTTGATCATAATGGCTGACCACATTCACGCGATCGAGGAACACAGCTTTGATCGCGTCCTGCCAATTCCACAACGATAAAGGATAATAAGAGAGCGGTTGATAATCTGCGTTCAAAATCAAACAGGGATAAGCGCCGGAGGAAACCGCATCAGGTTCAGCAATAGGATTGGCCATAATCTGACCATCGCGCGTTTCGCGCGTAAGCATTGGGTTATTCATCAACCCCATTAAGATACGGGCCTTTTGTAACGGGTCATGTTATGAAGCTTACAACTGAAAACGAATATCCTTTAAACCTAACTGACGAATCTATAGCTAACTTATGTCACAGTTTTCTGACAAGACCAATAATTATGCTGCGGTGCGCCGCGCGGCAAAGCTGCGCACGCGTTTTGCGCCTTCGCCCACGGGATATCTGCATATTGGTCACGCCCGCGCGGCCGCGCAGGCCTTTGACTTTGCCCGCCTCAATGACGGCCAATGTCTTTTGCGTATTGAGGATATCGACCACACCCGGTGCAAAGCTGAACTGACCATAGCCATATATGAAGACCTGGATTGGCTTGGATTTGATTGGCCTTTACCTGTACGCGTCCAAAGCCGTCACTATGATGACTATGCCCGCGTGATTGTTGCGCTGCGCGAGCGCGAACTCATTTATCGGTGTTTCAAAACGCGCAAAGAGATCGCCGCCAGTAGTGTAAATGGCATATATTCGGGCTGCCCCGCATCTGATGAAGCTGAGCATCTGGCCGCAAACCACCCCTTCGCATGGCGGTTATCCATGAACGCCGCGAGAGACGCCTTGGGGGGCACTTTTGATAAGTTGAAATATTACGAATCCGGCGTGATCCCCGGATGGACCCAGATCAGCCCCTCGCGTCACGGTGACGTCATTATTGCCCGCAAAGATATCGGAACATCTTATCACTTGGCTGTCACCCATGACGACGCGGCCCAAAACATAACCCATGTCGTGCGCGGAACAGACCTCAAAGAGAGCACCGACATTCATGTGCTCTTGCAAACCCTGATGGGGTGGCCTGTTCCGGATTATCATCACCACAAGCTTGTTTTGGATGAAGGCGGCGAGAAGCTCTCCAAACGTCGGGGGAGCAAATCTATCCGTGATCTACGCGCGAGCGGCTATAGCCGCGAAGAGGTTTTAAACCGGATGACATTTTTGCCATGATGGGTGCTTGCGCTGTCGCGTAAAATTCGCCTATCAGGGGAAAAGTTAAATGGCTTGGGGCGAGCCGATATTTCGGGAAATACAATGAGCGATCCAAAAAAACTTACGCCTGCCACGCTGGCCGCATTATTATGCGCCCGAATTTGTCATGACCTGATTAGTCCTGTTGGCGCGCTTAGCGCGGCTCTCGAAGTCTTTGACGATGATGACAATGCCGATATGCGCGACGATGCGATGGATCTTATCCGGGTCAGCTCCCGCCAAGCCGGCGCAAAATTGCAGTTCCTGCGCCTTGCTTTTGGCGCGGGCGGCTCCGCGCCAGGAATTATCGCAATGAGCGAGATTCAAAAATTATCTGACGGAATGTACGGCGAAGGCAAAGCAAGCTTGGTGTGGAAAACACAAACTGACGGCTTGCCCAAAGCGCCCGCGCGCCTGCTTTTGAACTTACTCATGCTGGCCGTTCAAGCCATTCCGCGCGGCGGGGATTTAACGATTGAAGCCACAGATACAGGCGGCATGATCCGCATCAACTTAACGTCTGAGGGCCCTAAAGCGCGCCTGGCTGAGGCGATTGTCACGACGCTGGCGGGCAAGGCCCCCGAAGATGGGTGGGATGGCCGCACAGTGCAGCCCTTCTATGCCGGGATGATTGCCCGCGAAGGTAAGGGACGCGTTGAAGCCCGCATGGACGGTGATGACCGCGTCATCTTTACAGCGCTTATGCCTCATGAAGGCTAAAATAATTCAGCCATAGCAGCGAAAATTAGGCCGCCCTTAACCAAATCATAGCCATGTTTGATGCCAAGTTAGCAGCCGCGCCTTTGCGCCTGCGTCAAGGTGAAAGTGGCCGATGTTTGAAGCACAGCGCGATTTTGTAACAATAGCCCGAGAGCAATTAGATGTTCTTGGCGCAGCTGGCCCGCAAATGCAGTGGCAAATCATTGGCGGAGCCTGCGATATCATTCACACAAAAGCCGGCAATGTTCGCGCGCGCGGCGTCGCGCTGTGCGCGCAGCAATGCATGACGGCCGCAAACCGCGAAGATGAAACAGCCTGCGCGCAGATGATTGGCGCAATGACCCAATTGATTGAGCAATATGCAACAGGACTGGCAGAAGTCGATACGCCTGATGCGATCGCCATCTATAAGGGCCTGAAACCAAGTCATGCCCTCGCGCCTGTAAATATGCACCAACCGGACCGCAGCGTCATGCAAAATGCCGCGCGGGACACTCTGGCAAGCACACTGAAATATGCCAACTCGACTGAGACCGCTGCGCTGACGAAACTTATCGCCCTAAGTCGTCCCGCAAATGATCAAACCGAGAGCGCCCAAGCGCCCCTACAGGCGTTTGAAACTTTGATGTTGCCGCTTACAAATGCGACTCTGTCCCATGCCCATCACCATGATCTCCGCGTGAGCCTGTCATATGATGGATCGGAAACAGAACTTTCGCAGGACTTAGCCTCCACCTTCAAAGCCGCGCTCTGCGCGCTATCGCAATATCGCATTGAAACGGCGCTATGCGCGAAACCTGCGACGTTGCACCATATCGCCCTGACCGCTCAGCAAAGCCCGTCGGGCCTTACAGTACGCTATGAAGATGGCGGCGCAGCAGAGCAAAGCGCGCGCCTTGATGAATTGCCGGCGATTATTGAACTGGCCGCAGCGGGCGGATGGCTCGCCAATGATGGGGATGCCATCATTTTGCACTGCCCTGTCACCCGAGCGGCTGAGCCGTCAATACATGATGAGTTTGAACTCGCAGATAATATGATGGAGGCTCTCGCATGAAAACATGTTTAGTCGTTGACGATAGCAAAATGATCCGCCGCGTCGCAGGGCGTATCCTTAAAGATCTCGACTTCACCCCAAGTGAAGCTGAAAATGGCATCGAAGCCATGAAAGCCTGCGAAAGCCGGATGCCGGATGCCATATTACTCGATTGGAACATGCCCATCATGGATGGCCTGTCCTTTCTTAAGGCCCTGCGCAAAGCCCCGGGCGGAACCGCGCCTGTCGTTGTGTTTTGCACGGCAGAACGAGACGCGACTAAAATCGTCGAAGCGATGGACGCCGGCGCGAATGAATATGTTATGAAGCCCTTCGACTCAGACATCATTGAGTCCAAATTTGCCGAAGCGGGAATTCTCTAACTGATGTCCGCGGCTCTGTCTTTAAAACCCAGCTATTATGAAGCGCTACGCCGCCTGACACTTGAGATGGCGGGAGTGTCGCTGGGCAAGGATCACCACTTTGTGGTTGAGACGCGCCTCTCTGCGCTCTCGCGCCGCGAAGGTTTTGACAGCCTATCCGATATGGTCGAGGAGCTTTTCTCTCGCGGTCAAACCCGCCTCGCCGTGAATGTCGTCAGCGCATTACTCGAGCGCGAGCGGCGATTCTTTGATGACAAAGACAGCTATAATGTCATGACCGATTACGTCCTACCGCGCCTCATTGCGGGTTATGGCGGGATGCCGCTACGCTTCTTAGTATTTGGCTGCGGCTCGGGTCAGGATGCCTACTCCCTGGCGATGACGATTGATAAATTAGAAGAGCAAATGCCCGATCTGCAGACAGAAATCGTGGCCGCCGATTATCCGAGCTGGGCTTTGGACCGCGCCAGCGAAGGACGTTATACCCATTTCGAAGCGCAGCGCGGCTTGCCTATTCGCGATCTTGTCAAATATTTTACGCGCTCCGGCGAAGACTGGGTCATAAATGATGATCTACGTCGCCGCGTCGCTGTCAAAGAATTTCACCTGCTGTCGAACACAGAAGAGCTTGGCCGCTACCACCTTATTTTATTTAGAAATGCTCTTGGTCAATACAGCGCCCCGGCGCAGGTACGCCTGCTCCGCAGTCTTGCGCCGATTACAATGCCGCAGGGATATTTAATGCTGGGACGCGATGACAAGCTCGCCAAGATGAATTTTGGCTATGACCTTATGGACGATCATCCGGGGCTCTTGAAAAAACACGATGACCCAAAAGTCGAAATCGACCCCTATGAAGGTCGTAAACGCCCCACTGAACGCACGAGTTTCAAAGGGCTTTAAGGTATATCCTTGATTTTGGTGTGGGATAATATTTTATTTGACCATCCCTTCCGCCATTTCTCTAAACCTCTCTACTCCCCGCTCATCCCTGCGCAGGCAGGGATCCATTCTGTGATGCACAAGGCATTGTAAAATCGCATATTTTCAGCTCGTATCGAGACTTCAAAGCTTGCGGCGGACTATGCAGCTACCGCAAAAGTTCCCTGCCACAGTTTACCCTCGCGGAGGCGGGGGCAGGGATGCGCGGGTTGAAAATAGAGACAGAAAACCAAGGATATAATTTATTTACGCCCTGCCTGCCCATTCTGTCCTATGTTTAAGATGTTCTTTTCTTCACGGGGCAGGCAAGCGCGCGTTGGCTGGCTGGAGGGGGAGACGGCGTGGGAGAGAAGAAGGTGAAGCGCGCCTTCAGGCATTCCGCTGGTGAGAGCTATGGCGACTAACCCTCAGCCGATGGCCGCCAGCAGCAGCGTCGCCGTGCTGTCTTGTCCGCCTAGACGGGGCATGTCCGAAATTGGGTTTAGCAGCCTAGTGGAGGGCAGGGATTTTTTTAGACGAAACACATTTTACTTTTGGTACTCCAGTTTGATTAAGTCCCGCACGGACAGCCCCACTTTTAGAAACTAACGAGAAACGGAAACAATTTGAGAAAACAGAGGCAAATAAGCCCCCATCCCTTTCGTATCACTCACAGCAGTTAAGCAAATAAGATCGACGATAATTTCGCGCGCCCTGCCCGCGTGATTTCTGAGTCGCTACCTTCGGCTTGGAAGAGCGTGAGCAAGAACTTGCGCGCCGCCTGGTCGTCATGGGCGCGGTTCTTGGCCACGGCATAAAGGCAATGCTCCATCGCTGCGCCATTATCACCCGTCGCGGCCAAGGCTTTGGCGGCCTCCAGTCGCGCGTCGAGATCATCAGGATGAGCCTCAACCTTTGAGAGAGCCGCTGTAAGCGCCGTGTTTTCCGCAAGGGCCTCTGGCGCGTCTTCGGCCTCCTCTTCAGCGTCAGCTTGACCGCCGCCGCGTAAATCCAGCGCAGTTTGCGCGGACACGATATCAGGATCGGACAGCGCCTCTTCGGGCGTATCGGCCAGCAAAGCGCGGGCTTCGTCAAAGCCTTCGCTCTCCATATAAATACGGGCTAGCGCCGCGCGCGCGCCGCCGTGAGCGGGATGAATATGAATAGCTTGCGCAAGATCTTGGGCCGCGCCGCCAATATCGCCGCTTTGCAGCGTTTCCATCGCGCGGGTAAATAGCGCCTCAGCCTCTTCGCCGGTATCCGCTTCGCCCGTCAGGCGCGCGACAAATTTCTTTAGCTCGCTTTCGGGCTGTCCGCCCATAAAGCCGTCAACGGGCTGTCCATCTTTGAACGCAAACACAGCCGGAATAGATTGCACGCGCATTTGCCCCGCGAGCTCTTGGTTCTCGTCAATATTGACTTTGACCATTTTGACTTTGCCGTCTTGCGCGCTGACCACGCGTTCCAGCACAGGCATTAACTGCTTACACGGCCCGCACCACGGCGCCCAGAAATCTACGATAACGGGAACCGTTTTGGACATTTCAATGACATCCGCCATGAAATTATTTGTATCTGTATCCTTGATAATATCTGTGGTCGTATCAGTCATAAGTGCCTCTTCATTTGCTCGCTTTATGTGGGCGCGAAGGCGGCAAGTGCAAGGCCTATTTTATACGCGCCGCAGAAAAACCACACGCGCGTCTCATTCATGCCCTATGACTAGGTTAGATGCAGGCAAACAGGCGGGGGCCGATATGAAATTAGCATTACATTTAACACTGGCAATCGCCTGCGCTTTCGTTGCGCCATGCGTCGCCGCGCAAAACATATTCCCGGAATCAACCGACCCAAGATGGGCGCCACTGGAAGAGACATTTCTTGTCCCCTTTGAGGGTGAGCTCCCCAAACTCGCGCCGCCGAAAACTGCACGTCTGTGGCAACCCTATTTAAAAATGGACTCCGGAGCGAAGATTTGCGATGAGGCATTGGCTATTCAAACGGAGATTTTTATAGGCCGCAGAAGCGCTCCAAATAATCAAGTCCTGCAGATTGAAGGTTATACGCAAGTTTCTTTAGTTGAACTTTACATACTTCAAAATGATGATCCTGAAATGCAAAGCTGGACCGGCCCTGAGGTGGAAGCAGAAAAGATTTATCACGACAGAGATGGTCAACCTTATCCTTTTGGGCAACTCCTTAAGTTCACAGACAGGCCCAATGACATCTTCTTTCATCTTCGCGGACCCGGCAGTTGGCGCGGCGACTCGGGCGGGTATTACCGCTTTGACGCGAAAAATATGAGCTGGGCGGAGCTCAGAGCGCAGCTCTCTGACACCGCAAAAATGATAGAATATAATCCGATTAAAACTGATAAGACGAGCCTTCAAAACTGGGCCATTATTTATAACGGCATAAAAGCTTTCGCTCAGGAAAAGTCTCTGATCTTAAATGAAGATTTTGTTCTATCGAACCTACACTTGCTTTGGAAAGACTCAGACAATTTGTATTTTATTCAAGGACAGAGGGGATCAAGAACGCCTTACACCCATCAAATTTTCGACGGCTCAATCTCTCATAAAGACTACGGCGCGCAGAAGGTTTGTGATATTGCGCTTTTCGATAATCGAACAGATATCCGCTATGACCGCATTGGCTATTTTCGGGATGGACGAGATCTAGACGCAGTCGCGGATCCCGAAATTTTAGATGCGCCGCTGCGTCGATATTTTGAACGCGTCGCCCAAATGGTTGGTAATGGACATGGCCAAGGCGGAAGCAATCGAAGCTATTCTATCAATATTCGGCAGGGCCAAGGCCTTAGACAAGGTTTCCTCACGCGGCCATGGGCATACACAAACCCGCCAATTACCGGAGGATATTCCAAAGACACTGCCGAGAAATTACGCCGCTGGTCTTATCAAGATGCATGGTCGCGCCATGTCTATTTAGACGCCCTATCCCGATATGACGCCGCCCGCAGCGATGCCGCAGATTACCTCAGCTCTGCCTATTCAGGCCCCGTCCCGCGCGCAGAGGATTACGCGCAAAATGCCATGACTGCGATCACGCGGCGGCATTTCTGGTTTGATGTAAATGGATTATGGAGAGCAGGTAAATTCGGGGAAACCAATCCAAATATTCCCAGCATTTACGAGGGAACAATATCCATAGCGCATTATGAAACTGTTTTAGAAAAAGCCCGCGCCGATGCGGCGCTCGCGGCGTTAAACGGCATCCCGCAGCGCAACTCTTATCGGCCAATTGCAACGCTTCATGATTATCTCACGGCGGCCTTCTGGCATGATGATTTATTTAGTGCCTACATTGAGGGCGGCTATGATGTGAACGCGCCGAACCATTTCGGTAAAACACCGCTCATGGTCGCGGCGCATTTGGATTTCCAGCCGCGTGTCAGCGCGTTAATCGAGGCGGGCGCAGATATCCATATCACCATACCCAATAAGGTTGGAGCCCAACTTAACCGCTTCCCTAGCCGTCCGCGCACGGCACTCGATTACGCGCTGGAGAATGGGTCATGGGACACAATTTACGCGTTGATGGACGTCGGCGCACGCCGCGCGCAGGGTAGCGAAAAGATAATGAGCACCAAGGACTTACTATTGCTCAACCCTAATTTATCCGATTATGGCCGCGCCTATATCGCCGGAGAGCTCGCCTTTAGATCGCCGTAAAATCAATCACGGTCGGGGTGTGATGTGTCGCCTTGGCAAATTTTATCATATCGTTGCTGCTAATCGCAGTCGTTGCGTCATTCAGCAAAGGATGAAAATTGACCACATCACAGGCCGCCAGCGCGGCGTCGATGACCAAGCGCACCTCGCCGCCCGTATCATTCATGATGCCAAATAAGCTTACCGAGCCCGGCGTAACGCCCAGCAGGCGCTCCATATCTTCGGCTTTGCCAAAAGACAGACGTTTCGTGCCAAGCTGTTTATGGAGTTGATTAACGGAGACTGCAGTATCGCCCAGCGCGCAGACCAGAACGAATTGCCCGTCTTTGGATTTCAAGAACAGGTTCTTCGTATGCCCGCCCGGCAGCCGCGCCTTAATATCGCGCCCCTCTTCAACCGTGAATACAGGCGCATGGTCGTGATTTTGATAAGCAATACCCATCTCGGTCAGGGCGCTAAGGCAGATTTGTTTTTTATCGGTCATATATAAGCAAGCATACACCCCGCCTGCAGGCTTTGGAAAGCAGGCAAATCGACAGCCTATAAAAAAGTGCAGGCGCGCCGTAAAAGCCGCTTGATTAACCGCCCGCGATTTGACATATACCGCGCTCGCAGTGTTGCCGTATGGCTATGGCTATCTTATACCTGCACAACGTCTAAGAGCGGGCGTAGCTCAGTGGTAGAGCACAACCTTGCCAAGGTTGGGGTCGTGAGTTCGAATCTCATCGCCCGCTCCAGACTTTTCTTATATTTTTCATACCCTTATGTGCATTCCATAGAAATCGTATCAAGCCCTTTGTTTCGATTTGGAAGCAGTTTGGAAGCAATCAATAGCGTAAGTCGACGTATTCATCATACTTTTGTAAGTGTGGATAACTTTCTTCATTTATGAAAGTTCATCTGTGAAAAATAATTATCGAGTGAATCGCTTAGCGCTTAGGAAGCTAGTCTAATGTTTAAAACGTACTAACTATCTTCAACCTTTAGATTAACGCCCCCATATAATATACAAAGTCATCGTCCTGCGGGAGAGTCTAATGTATTTTTATTCTGCTTGATTACCAATACATTTAAGCATTGCAATATTACTGCTTTTAAATCTCTCGTTATATTTAGGTAAATCTGGCAAGAGGTGAGGGCCGCAGGCAGCGCCATAGGCCAGTTGCACGGTTAAAAGTATGTCGCCCATTGGGGTTTCAATGAGTTTTAAGAGCTCTTGTTCAGCGGAAACCGTGTCCCCCGCATTATTCAGGCCAATCGCTCTGTGTACACGTTCTTTTACGAGGGCCTTTGACGAATTGAGCATCATAAGAGCCTCGCTGTTTTTTCCATCCAGCACTAAAATCATGGCGGCGAAATAATCTCTGTGCATAGGGGATAGGAAACGCGCGCTTTGAATATGATTTTCTAGACCCCTAGCGTCACTTTGCGCATAAAGTAAATAGCCCTCTACTTCTTCTAAACGACTGTTAAATGTCAAAGCCTCGGCTTCTTTTAGACGCGCATGCGCACCATCATAATCACCAGACGTAAGCAAGCCTCTCACAGAATATGCGTGGGCCGTTCCGTTAAATGGATCATACCTCAAAATACGGTTGGACAGAAGCATTTCGAGTTTATCAATCTCGCCTGTAAAGAGCAAAATAACTGGGCCGAAGAACCACTCTAATTCACCACTCCCCTTAGATAGAGTATCCGAATATGCTCGCGCGAAATATCGCAGGTCATTCCAGTTTTCTGAGAAAAATATTCCATTGAGCTTGGCTTGAAGCAGGTCTTCATCAGAGCTCGCATTGGCGGCGGCTTCATCCATCATCTGTGACACCAAGTTTAGAGCATCCATTTCGTTGACTGGCGTGGCCGCTTTTGAAGTTGTTTCATCAGTTATGTCGCCAGCCGCGAAGTGATAATATGCATCGCCCTTGTGAAAGTAGGCTTTGCCAAAATACGGGTCTAGCGCGATGGCTAAGTCAAATTGCTCATTCGCGGGCCATAGATCTCTGCGCTTATCTTGATGCCAATATTTAAGATGATGACGACCTTTGATGTAAAATGTAGCTGCTTGCGAATCCCGAGTACCGAATTCCTCACGCCATTTATCCTGATCTTGGACACCCGATTCGCCGATTTGTTCACTCACCTTTCTGATGATAACGCGGTGGGTATCCAGATAAGTCCCGTAACCTCCGGTAAAATTCTCTTGCCAAATCGCCGTACCGGACTTTGTCTCAATTAAACAGGCGAGTAGTGTTGTTTGTTGGGCTCCCGAGTCTTCAATTGTACGAACGAACAAGATTTGCGCCGCATGCAAATTTTTTCGTGCCGCCTTAAATTCAGAAAATTCGCAGGTCCCAAGCGCTGCACTTTCAGTCCTAGCCTTACCTAAAGACTCGCGTTCCTTTTCAAAAGCCACCACTGATCTATCCGGAATAATGCTGACACCTTGGGTGCGTTTTAAAACGTCTAATAAATCCGATTTCAACCCGAGAAGTAAGGGGTCAATCTTTGGGTCGCCTTTCAGGTTTTCAAACGACATTATCGCCAATGTGTTTGCAGGCGGCGATTTGTCTGGTCGATTGAGAAGGCCAAAACATACGGCAACGAGAATCAAACATCCTAAAACTGCGGCAATGCCATAACGTGACTTATTTGATTTATGTCCAATATTATGCGTATTACGAATAACTTTCGCGTTGTGAGCGTCAAGTATTTCAACCACGGCGATTTTCGTATTATCTCGAAGTTTCTGCTCTGATTGGAGGGAAGCAATCAAGGCATCCGCCCATATTTTTTTTCGCTCGTAATCTCCGCCGCCTATAATTTTTGCAAGAATATGTAAGTTTTTACGGCTGGGTATGTGTCGGCCGCTGCGCCATTGTTGTATAGTGCGCAAACTAACAGGCTTTCCCGCTGACTCAAACGAGTCCTCGAGCATTTCAGATGTCCAAGGCGTCGGGTCACCATTTGCATTAAAGTGATTGCCAACTCCATGATCCCACACAAAGCGAAATAATTCTTGGAAACCTCTTGTTTCCGGCGGAATTCTATAATTTTTTTTCATTTATAAAACAACACCCTACGGCCAAAAACTTCGGTGCAACATTGGTTTGACAACTTTACGTGAGAACGTCAAGTGATCGATATATGGCAAATCAGATTCAATCTGAGACAAAAAACACATGCGATAACAATTCGAAGCACGACGTGCAGGCTCTCCAGGCACTACGGCTTCGCCAAACAGGAGTATTATGATATGCCTATAACACCGGAAATTTGGTTAGATAATCTTTACAATAATTCCAATGGACAGCGCCCTGACGTGACAGAACTCGAAAACGGTAATTTCCTCGTCGTTTGGGCAGATGATCGTAATTTAAGCGGTCCGTCCAATGAGCGTAATGTATTTGGCACGCTTTATGATGGGTTCGGCAATATAATTCTTGGCGACATGCAATTGAATATATCCGGCACGGGGGCTTCAGTATTTTTGCCCACAGTGACAGAATTACGCTTCGGACAATATATGGTCTCGTATCAGTTCACGAATTCTGATGGCATCCAAAGTATAGCATTCGATAGGTTTGGTTCTGATGGCACATGGCTTTCAGGCGGAGCATTCAGCGCGAACAACGCGGCAGTTACGATTGAAAACCCCAGCATAGCGCTTGGCGATGATGGGAATGTTTTTGTCACCTATCAGATTAGTGACCCCAATATATTCCCGCCGCTTACTCAAATCGGAGGGCGTTTAATTTCGAATGATGGAACAATTGGGCCAGAAATCATTGTGCGTGATGACGATGATGGCATGTTTGGCGATAATATAGGCAACCCGCGTTTTAACGACACCGTGGCTTTGGATAATGGCGGATACGCCACTGCTTTTGCAGAACGTGACGGTGAGTCAAATAATGACTCCCACTACGGGATTGAAGTTAGATTGAGTAATGCCGATGGCACCAATGGAGCGCTGATACATGTGACGCCTCCATCTGATTTTACGCAGCCGGCAATTGATTCATTGGCCAGTGGCGGCTTTATCGTGACATGGCGAGATATTTTCACCCAAGAAATTTTCGCCAGCATATACTCCGCCAATGGAACTGTGGTCGTCGGTGACATTAGTTTGGTCACTACAGGACAAGTTCAAAATGCTGCGCTTGTGACCTTTGGGGATGGCGGCTTCTTTCTGGCATGGGAAGATCTGGGCGATACTTCACTCAAAGGGCAACGCTTTGATTCTTCGGGCAATGCTATTGGGACGGAAGTTGAAATTTATGATTGGGGCCAACCAAACGAATTTACCGGTCGCAATCTAAGTCTAGACCTGATGACCGATGGCCGCATTTTAGTCACATACGACGCTGATGGGGCATCCACGCAAATTCTCGACACCCGTGATGAAGTCACATCCAGTACGTTCTACACTATCGGCACAACAGGCGATGACGTCATCAATTTGGAGTTCGACTTGGATAGCCTGCTGACTGCCGCAAGCGGCGGCCCGGGCGAAGACATAATCACGGGCCACGAACAAGGCGACATCATCTATGGCGGCGCGGATAATGACACAATATCGGGCGAGAACGGGGATGATTTCATTGAGGGTGAAGGCGGAGCCGACGCTCTGTCGGGCGGCGCGGGGATTGATACAGTATCCTACGCTGGGTCAGATAGCGCAGTCACGATTAACCTAACCGCTGGAATTGCTTCAGGCGGCCATGGCGAGGGCGATACGCTTTCGGGATTTGAAAATATTATCGGATCAGACTTCGATGATATTATCACGGGTTCCGTCAAGGCAAATATTATCACGTCCGGCCTGGGCGATGACTTAATCTTCGCGACGTCCGGCGCAAATACATATGATGGGGGCGAAGGCGTTGATGAGGTCGATTATTCAATGTCGACAAATCGCGTTCTAATTAATTTCCTCGCAGATACTGCGTCGACTGGTTTTGCAACGGGTGACACATTGATTGGAATTGAAAACCTAACGGGATCTAACTTTGGCGACGATATTCGCGGTGACAACGGCGTAAATATTTTTAATGGCGGCGCGGGCAAAGATTCTCTGATTGGATTTGCAGGCGATGACGAGCTGTATGGCGGCGCGGGCCGTGATATCCTCAATGGCGGTGAAGGCGCAGATATTCTGGACGGCGGTGCGAGTGTTGACCAGGTTCGCTATAATGGTTCGACCGAAGGCGTAAATATTGATCTCGGCGCGGGCACAGCGAGCGGCGGCCAAGCGGAAGGGGATGTTCTAATTGATATTGAGAATATTTTCGGCTCCGCGCATGGTGACAATCTTTATGGAGATGAGGGCAATAATCGCATTTTCGGACATCTGGGCGATGACTTCATTGGCGGCGGCGGCGGTATTGATAAGTTATTTGGCGGAGAAGGATCTGACAGTTTCGTCCTGACCGACGGTTTTGCCTTCGTCATGGATTTCGTCGACGACGTGGATCAACTTGATGTTAGCGCATATGGGTTCGCTAATCTTCAAGATGCCCTCGAGAACGTTGATCAAGTCGGCGCTCATGCACGTTTCCGTTTTAACGGCGATGTGCTGCTGGTTCTGAATACGGACATGAACGACTTGATGGATGATATCGTTATTTAAATCCGCGTGGGGCAAGATCGAGAAAGCCTAACAGAAGACCTGCCGAGTCAATCTGTTAGGCTTTTGAGATCGTTAGTCATAGGCAATCTAAGAGTGATGCGAATAGTTATAGGCTAACTCAATTAGAACTTCGACTCGGAGATAAATTATTCATCTTCTTTCTCGAGTCGCGTGCCCAGCATACGCTACAGTATACGCCAAAATTTCGGAGATCCCCGTTCTTACGTGTTCCGCCAGCCCCTTAAACATAATACTATTCTTAATTTTATCGAGTAGGCTAATTTTTATTCATGATTTGCCTACCGGTTCTTAAAAGAGAACAAGTCGCGGCGCTTCATTTTTTTGTAAGGTGATTGGATCGATTATTTATCTCCCACTAAATGTCACCAAACATATTTTCTAAATATCATAGATCATTATTGCGGTTGGACGCATATACAAATCTACTGATTTTGGGTAAATCATTAGCGATATTTTCCAAGAACGGTTGAAGTTTACAACACCATAATTCTTTGAGATTATTAAGCAGCCTATTAGAATTAAATCGTGACCGCAAGAACATACACTTGAACCTATTTTTCCTACATAATGATATCATTAGCTAAATCATTCGCATCCGTATTCAAAACAAACAAGACATCACCATCGTAACGGAAGCGGGCATGATTGCCGACTTGATCCAAGTTTTCGAGCGCGTCAGCAAGCGTTGCAAAGCCGTAATCGCTGACATCAAGTTGATCAACATCATCTACAAAATCCATCACGAAGGCGAAGCCATCTGTTAGAACAAATGTGTCTGACCCTGAGCCGCCATAGAGTTTATCTATCCCGCCGCCGCCGCCTAGATAATCGTCACCGTTATGGCCGAGCAACTTATTATTGCCGCGATCACCAAACAAACTATCGCCATGGTTTGAGCCAAAAATGTTTTCGATGTCATAGAGTAAGTCCCCTTCGGCTTGGCCGCCCGTTGCGGTGCCTCTGAGTAAGTCAATTTGTACGGCCTCATTGGAGCCGTTGTAGCGAGCCTGATCTACACCTGCGCCGCCAATGATAACATCAGCGCCATTGCCGCCCGTTAAGATATCGCGCCCGTCGCCTCCATAGAGTTCGTCATCTCCATTATAACCAATGAGCGTATCGCGCCCGCCTGCACCTGTAAGAACATTATCATTCTGAGCGCCTCTGAGATCATCACCAAATGCAGATCCCGTTAAGTTCTCAATTGAGATGAGTGTGTCACCCGTCGCTTGACCTGATGTAACCTCTCCAGAGAGTAGATTTATCGTCACGCGATTTGATGAGTCGAGATAGCTTGCCGTATCGGAGCCCGCCTCGCCATTTAGCGTGTCAGCGCCTGAGCCGCCATCGAGCGTGTCATCGCCGTTCATACCATTTAACGTATCTCGCCCGAATAGGCCTCTAATGATGTCATTGCCGGATGATCCGTCAATGGTGTCAGCAGCGGTTGTGCCGTCTTGATCAATGCCATTTATGGAGCCGACAGTCGTAATGACTGTGTTGCCGTTCACCTGAGTAATCACAAGGTCTTCAATGCGGAAGTCACCTTCGAGAATAATCGTCGTATCGATAATGCCGTCGCCATCTGTATCAATATCTAGCACTGCTGATCCAACAGAATAGGTGATATCAGATAGGTCAAAACTTACGCCCGTCACTTGTAGCGTGTCTTGATCTGTGAAGTCAGATACGCGCAGACCGTCAAGCTCTGCGGTGCTTCCGTCAATATAGTCGCTACCCGCGCCAAGCGTAACATAATCAAAACCACCACCAGGGTTAATCGTATCGTCGCCCAAACTGAGATAGAATGTTTCAGAGCTAAGACTGCCCGCTCCAGTGTCTTGTCCTGTCGTGCCGTAAATATCCGTATTGTTGCCGATTAGGCTTTGTATCAGCGCATCCGAGATGACATCCGAAGCCTCATCAATACGTCTGAGCAAGCTTGAACCCCATCGAACCGTTGCGTCCATGGAATCAGCGGAGAGGTTCATTAAGGCGTTGAGTTTGTTTGCTCCCCAGTCTTTAACTTCTAACCACTGTGACGCGCTCCACTGGCCAAGTGTTTCCCAAGCTTCAGCTCCCCACTGTTTAGCAACACCCCATTGAGCCGAGCCCCAGTCAGATACCGCGTCCCATGCGGCGACGCCCCATGTGGCAACCTTGTCCCATTGCTCAAGGCCCCAAGATGCAATCTCAGAAACGCCTTCGTAAGCCAAATTTGCAACAGATGCCCAGATTGCCACGTTCCAGCGAGACATGCCAATGAAGGTATCAAGCGTCCAATTGGCTATCGTTGTAATAGATTGCACTGCCCAGTTTTGAACGGCAGCTTCTGCGGCTTGGGCATAATTACTGGCCGTGACCAGTAAGCGCCCTGTCGCCTCTAAAGACTCAATGACTTGCCCAAGAATTTCTCTTGCGGCTTCCGTCGTAAAACGCGTGGTGAAAGCATAGGCTGCTGCAGGGCCAATCAGCGGTATGTATTTGTTTAGGAACATCAGAAACTCAAAATATTCTGAGTCAAACCCTCCGTTAGAAAATACAGGGCTGTAAAATCCACTGCTGAGTTGCTGCGTTGTAATTTCAGCGCGAAAGATTGGCACAAGGCTGTCATCAGCTGCAGATGTATCAAAGTCGGATAAATATTGTCCCGCCGTAGACCAGTGCCCCGTATGGGCGTCGATGAAATGGGTTAAATTACTCAGCGGGTTGAGATCTGAAACTGTGTCAAGATCATAAACAAATACAGAGCCTTCTAAGAAAAAGTCGCCTGCGAGAGATACAATGTCCCCCGCTGAAATTCTGTGCTCTACATTTCCGACTAAGAGTGGATTGTAAAAGTCTTCAATTGCTGAAGGCACGCCTGCCGAATTATATGTCGTAAGCGAGGCGATCGGTAATCCGGCATTACTTGCAAATGCCGCAACTAACTGCGCTTGCGCGCCGCCAAGGCTGTGGCCAACAATATGAAGACCGTTTGCGGATTGCGCGGTGACCCAATTCTGCAATTCATTGTCTGTATCATTCCATGCATCTCTAAATTGGTTGAACCCGACACGATCTGGGTCTAAATCAGCAATTAAGGCGTCATAGCCTGACGCCGTGCCGCGAACTGCGAGAATAGGTTCGCCTGTATCGCTCTCAAGGCCAATGGCGACGAAGTTCTCTGCGCTAATAAATATTTTTTCGACGGTGTATCCCGTCCAATTACCTGCGCTGTCATAGATCTTGTCTTTCCAGTTTAGTCTCGGCCCTTCGAAATCAAGAAGTTGACCCGCCCGGTAAACTTCGTGCCGCGCTATATATTCCAATAAGAAATCTGACGGCGGCGCGACGGCCGGCGTGATTTCAGGAACGGCGCTAAAATCAAAGTCGCTGATGGACAAGGTCTGGATATCAATCCCAGAAAATACTAATTCGGTATTATCCGGCAAAGCCATGACGGTCGTGTTGCCCGCTTGATAGGCTGACAAAGCGCTCTGCACGTCTGCCCGCGTAAATGCCGAAACATTGACGCTATCAATGCCAACTTCAAATCCAGAAATCGTATCACGACCGCCAAAGGCATCGATGATAATTATGTCTGACCCAGCACCTGCAAAGATCGTGTCATTGCCGCCGAGGCCCCGAATGATGTCATTGCCTGATGATGTTTGGATTGTATCGTTTCCTGATGATCCAGTAATATTATAAGTTTCAAAACCCAATATGTGGAAGCCATAATTTGTACTAGTTTCCCTGAGCCGTAGTGAAATATACAAGTTCGGTATTGCTTGAAGACGTTGAGGTGCTGTTTAGAATCAACCGAACACTCGTCGCAACATTACCATCTGCATCCGCACCGCTGTAATCCAGTGTCAGATGATCCATGCCGTCGCCGC
>CALLBH010000121.1 GCA_938001945.1 uncultured Robiginitomaculum sp. | reverse complement strand
TTCCCTCTCTCGGTGCTGTGAATTGACATAAACAATCGACGCCCTATCGTCCAGCGTACGAATGCGGGCCGCCATTATTTACCCAAGGGTTTTGACCTTAGACATATTCGGCAAAACCCATCGCCGTGGCTAGGCGCCCATAAGTAATTACTTTCTATGATGCGCTGCGGCGCGTTCAGATTAGGACTGACCATGAAAAAATATCTAACCTCACTTGCACTGGCCACAGCCATCGCCATCCCTGCCAGCGCGCATGACGAAAACGCCCCGCAAAAAGCGCCGCCGTCAGAGGTTATGATTTTATATGATATTGCCACCGCGCCTAGTGCCGATCGCATTTATGACGACATTAAAACACTCGCCGAATTTGGAACGCGGCACACGCTCTCGGAAACAGAGTCGGATACGCGCGGCATAGGCGCGGCGCGGCGCTGGATTAAAGCTGAATTCGAAAAAATCAGCGCAGAGTGCGGCGGATGCTTAGAGGTGTTTTATGTCAGCGACTTTGTCGAAGGTGAGCGCCGTATTCCCAATCGCACCGAAGTCGTCAATGTGATTGCCATACAGCGCGGCACGCTGGACCCGAACCGCATGGTGATGATGAGCGGCGACATTGATAGCCGCGTCACTGACCCGCTAAACGGCACATCCGACAGTCCCGGCGCAAATGACAATGCCTCGGGTATGGCGGGCGTCATCGAGAGCGCGCGCGTTCTGTCCCAATATAAATTCCCGGGCACGATTGTTTATGCAGGCCTGTCCGGCGAAGAACAGGGACTATTTGGTGGAAAAATCGTCGCCGCTCACGCGCTCGAAGAGGGCTGGGAGATTAAAGGCGTTCTGAATAATGATATGATCTCAAACATCTCCGGAATTGATGGCGTCGTGAACAATTCCGTTGTTCGCGTATTCAGCGAAGGTACGCGCGCCAATGAAACCGAGGCCGAGGCCCGCACGCGGCGCTTTACAGGCGGCGAAGTCGACAGTCCCTCGCGCAACCTCGCGCGTTACGTCAAAGCCCAAGGCGATCAATATATGGTCAATCTGGATATTATGATGGTCTATCGCCTCGACCGCTTTGCACGCGGCGGACATCACCGCCCATTCAACGTCGTCGGCATTCCGGGCATCCGCATCATGGAAACCCACGAGCATTATGATCGCCAACATCAAGATTTGCGCGAAGCGATTAGACTTGTCTTAACGCCTAAACCGTCCAAGTCGGATGTAGAATTCGATATAGAAGACATCCGCACCAAAGCCGAAGCCTGCGATAGCCAAAGATTTGGAGAGCGGGACAATGGCGTGATTACGATTGAGACTGACCCGCTCTTAGTCAGCAAAAGCACATGCCTCAACGATTTTCCAATAGTCGGAACAATAGATACGAGCGAAGGCCAAATGCCATTAGAGTACCTGTATGACTTTACAGAAGAAATTGTTTCATATGGCGATGTCATGTCAGGCGTCGACAAACACTATGCTGCAAAACTCACTGCACTAAATGCAATCACTATGGCAGCTATGGCGGGCGCGCCGCCCTTTCCCGAGAATGTGGAAGCCAGCGGAGCCGTGACGGCCTCTGCCACGCTGAAATGGGAACGCCCCAGCGGTAAACGCGCAGGCAACCTTATGGGCTATCGCGTGCATTGGCGCGCCACCACAGCGCCGGAATGGACGCATAGCCGTTATGTCGGCAATGTCGATGAATGGACATTTGAGAACCTCGTGATCGATAATTATTATTTCGGCGTCTCGGCTGTCGCCCATGACGGCAGCGAAACGCCTGTTGTATTTCCGGGCGCAGCCGGCCGCTTCTAGGCTCTTAAGACTGCATTTCCCCTGTAGGGCGAAAAATAACGCGCCGTTACGGCGTGTCTGTTACATATATAAAAAAAGGGAATCGCATGAAAAATTTATCCAAACTTGCCACCACAACAATGCTCGCGACCGCGATGATTAGCGCGCCGGCTCAGGCCAAAGAAGATGATAAAAAATGGGACGTCAATAACCCGCCTGGGAAATCGAAATCCGTCACGATTGATGTGACCGAAGGAACATGGATGAGCCTTGATGTGAGCCCCGATGGTCGCACAATCGCCTTTGACATGCTTGGTGACATTTACACCATGCCCATTGAGGGCGGCAAAGCGACCGCAATTGCGACGGGCATGGCGTGGGAAATTCAGCCGCGCTTCTCTCCCGATGGATCTAAGATTGCCTTTACCAGCGATCGCGGGGGCGGCGATAATATCTGGACGATGGACGCAGACGGCGAGAACAAATTACAAGTCACCAAGGAAAGCTTTCGCCTGCTTAATAATCCCACATGGCATCCCGATGGGCGTTTCATCGCGGCGCGTAAGCATTTCACGACCAGCCGCTCGCTCGGCACGGGCGAGATGTGGCTCTACTCCACCGAAGGCGGTAGCGGTGTTCAGCTAACCAAAAAGCCAAGTGAAGCCCATCAAAAAGAAATTGGTGAACCGATCTTTAGTCCCGATGGACGCGTGCTTTATTACACGGCCAATACGACATCCGGCCCGATATTCGAATATGCCCAAGACAGTAATACGGCGCTGTTTGATATTAAAAGCTACGATATGGAAACCGGCGAAACCAATACTGTCGTGCGCCATGCCGGGGGCGCGGTGCGCCCGACTCCCTCGCCCGATGGAAAATCCATGGTCTATGTGCGCCGCGAGCGCGCCAAGTCAAAATTATACATGATGGATTTAGAGAGTGGAGAAACGCGCAAAATCTATGACGCGCTTGATCAGGACATGCAGGAAACTTGGGCGGTTCACGGCGTCTATCCGAATATGGATTTCACGCCTGACGGCAAGCATGTCGTCTTTTGGGCAGGCGGTAAAATCCGTAAGCTCAATGTCAAAACAGGCAATGCAGAAACGATCAAGTTTCGCGTCAAAGACAGCCGCGAAATCATGTCTCCGCCGCGCCCAAAAATTGATGTCGCGCCAGATAATTTCTCTACGAAAATGGTGCGCTTTGCGGTGACTGACCCGTCTGGCAAAGCAGCCATTTTCGAAAGCCTCGGCAAATTATACACCAAGCCTGTCTCGCGCGGCACGGCCAAACGCCTAACAGAATTGCCAGATAATGTTTTTGAATTGCATCCAAGTTATTCCGCCGATGGGAAGAAAGTCGCTTTCGTCACATGGAATGACCAAGACCTTGGCGCGGTGCATGTCATGGACGTTAGCAGCGGCCGTATTACGACACTCACAGATAAACCCGGGCATTATCGCCGTCCGTCCTTTTCTGCCGATGGAACATTCGTCACATTTGAAAAAGGTCGCGGCGGCGGCACGCTTGATCCGCTCTATTCCAAAGATAGCGGCATATATGTCACCAAAATTGGCAAGAAACCTAAACTCGTAACTAGCAGCGGAAACAACCCGCATTTCGGAACAGACAATGACCGCATCTTTTTCACCCGTAGCCAAGATGGCACGCGGGCTCTGGTTAGTGTCAATTTATCGGGCAATGAGAAACGGACACATGCCACGTCAAAATTAGCGCAAAGCTTCTTTGTCTCGCCTGATGAGAAAAATATCGCTTTTCGCGAAAATTATAATCTCTTCGTTATGCCTGCCCATGTCGGCGCGGCGACGATTGCGACAGGACCGTCAGCAAATACGCTGCCCGTTACCAAAGTTAGCGTCAACGGATCAACATGGCCAAGCTGGTCACCCGATAGCACGCGCCTGACATGGACACTTGGCGCAACGCTCTATGCGGTCAATATCGATGACATTGACGAGGACTATAGCCCGCCAACCAAAGGCAAGAGCCTGTCGCGGTTTGTCAAAGCGGCAAAGCCCGAAGGCTCTATCGCTCTGACTGGCGCGCGGATCATCACTATGAATAGTGATGAGGGCGGCGTCATCGAAGACGGCATTATCATCATTAAGGGCGATCGCATCGAGTCCATCGGCAGCGCCGATGATGTGCGTGTCCCCTCGAATATGACAACTGTCGATCTGGACGGGAAAACGATCATCCCGGGCCTTATTGATGCCCATGCCCATGGCCCGCAAGGCAGCGACGAAATCGTTCCGCAGCAAAATTGGTCAACACAGGCCCATTTGGCCCTCGGCGTTACAACGATCCATGACCCGTCTAGCCGCGCGGCCATGATTTTCGCCGCCAGCGAGATGCAGCGCGCGGGCGTTATTCTTGCCCCGCGTATTTTCTCGACGGGCGAAGTTATTTACGGCGCGAAAGCCCCGAGCTTCTTTGCTAACATTTCCAATGCCGACGACGCGCAGGAGCATGTGACCCGCCTCGCCAGCCAAGGCGCGCAAAGCGTAAAGAACTATAACCAGCCGCGCCGTGAACAGCGCCAACAGGTTGTCGCCGCCGCGGTAAAAGAAAATATCGCAGTGGTTGCCGAGGGCGGTTCGCTCTATCACATGGACATGTCCATGGTTGTCGACGGCAACACGTCTATTGAACACAACCTCCCTCAAGCCGAGATTTATGACGATGTCATACAGCTCTATGGCCAATCCGAAGTCGCCTATACGCCGACCTTGATGGTGACATATGGCGGCGTGCGCGGTGAGGACTATTATTACCAAGAAAGTGATGTGTGGAAGCATCCGATCCTGTCCAAACATGTTCCGCCGCGCGCCCTAGAGGCCCGCGCTGTGCGCCGCCAAATGGCGCCCGAAGAAGATTACGCTGACGCGGTCAGCGCCGCGACAGCCAAGAAGCTGATGGAAGCGGGCGTGCTCGTTAATATCGGCGCGCATGGACAACGCGAAGGCCTTGCCGCCCATTGGGAAATCTGGTCCTTCTCACGCGGCGGCATGAGCCCTGTTCAAGCGCTTAAAACCGCGACAATCAATCCGGCGAAATTCCTTGGCTATGACGATGATCTCGGCTCGCTCGAAGACGGCAAGCTTGCCGACCTCGTTATCCTGTCCGGCAATCCGCTGGACGACATTCGCCAAACCGATCAAGTTGAACATGTCATGATTGGTGGGCGTCTATATGAGAGTAAAACGCTCAATGAGGTTCATACGGGCGACCGGCAGCGTCTGCCATATTGGTTCGAAGATGAGTAGAACTTGACCTACTCATAGACGCGGCTAATCTATCTTATGACTGATTATAACAACCCGCTTTCTAAAACCGAATTTAACGAAGCCCTGACGACATATGATCGTGAGGGCTTTGTTGTTTTTGAGAACCTCTTATCCCCCGATGAGCTTTCAGACATTCGCGCAGCGTTAGATCCGCATTTCAATCACTATGGCCGCAATGAATTTGAAGGCCATAAAACCCAGCGCGTCTATTCGCTACTCGCGAAACACCCGATCTTTACAGACTTGGCGCTGCACCCCCTGACTCTCGCCTTCACAGAGCACCTTATGGGACCATCCATGCAGCTCTCGACCTATGTCGCGATTGACATATCACCGGGCGAGAGCGTGCAGCCGTGGCATTTTGATGAGGGACACATCACGGCCCCGCGCCCGCGCGAGAGCTGGTCTGTCTCAGCCTTCTGGGCGATTGACGAAACAACAGAAGAAAACGGCGCAACGCAATTTATTCGCGGTTCGCATTTATGGGGCGATGAGCCGCCGCAAAACCACGTTGAAGCCAATCACTTTGACGCCGCCGCCAAGAGTAAAGATGACGGCGAAGACGGATTGGATATATTTACCGCCGCCATGCCCGCAGGGTCGCTGATGCTGGCCAAGGGCACGCTGTGGCATCGCGGCGGCGCGAATAAGTCTAATGCCTCGCGCCTCATAATTACGCCGCAATATAGCGTCGGCTGGACGCGGCAACTTGAGAATATGCTGCTCGCTGTCCCGCCTGAGAAAGCGGCAAAACTCCCTAAACGCGCGCAAGAACTCATTGGGTATAATATCTATCCGCCCTTTATGGGCTATGTTGACGGCTTGCACCCGTCGCGGACGCTTCCCAAAATCGAAACATAAACGCTAATTTAACCCTGTTTTCGTTTAGTGCGGGAATGGTACGGGGATATTTCAAGAACACTTTACGCACAGTCACAGCGCTAGTTGTACTTGGCGCGGCCACATACGCTGCGGCCTCCGCAATTGATCGCCCCTTTATTCGCGCAGGTAAAGTTGTCATCGTCTGGTCGGCAGATGATTTTTATGAGAACAATTGGACCGCGCCCCTCGCCCACGATTTCGTTCTTCTTGATAATGTGCCGTCGGGCGCAGAGGGCAATGACATTATCGACGGCGACGGCGTAGCGGTAAACTTCCCTTTCGATCCTGTAAGCAATGGCGATAGCGGCGGCTGGCCGTTTCAAATCACTGGCCAAACATTTGGTGGCACATATAATAATGACCCCTCATTTCAAATGCTCGACGCCAATGACAGCTATACGGCCTTCGGAATAGATGACGACACCGACATTGATCTGCTTGGAAATCAAGTGCGTTTTGCGTGGTTCTTTGTGACGTCCAACACAGCCTTTGATATTTACGCCCAAGCTGGAAACCTGTCCGCAACAGGTGATTTCAGCGCGCTCGACTATAACAATATCACTTATCAATTTGTCGTTCGCACGCCCGCCAGTCCGTCTATCGGGCAGCTATCTCAAAACCCATCTGTTGGGGGTTCAGGCATCGTGCTTGGCGGTAATGGACAGAATAATACGCTTGATGATTTAATCGCCGGGCCCACCAAAGTCTTTGACGGGGGTCGCCGCACAGCCCGCACACGCGGGAATATCGCCCAGCAATCAGCGGGCTTTGCCAGCGTCTATCGTCTGCGCGGCGCGCCTGTTAATGGCAATAATTACGACCTGTCTATGGGCACAGGCATATTATCCGCTGATGTTACCTATACGATTTACGCGCCGTAATCGGGCTGTGGATATAGGCCACCAGAACAAAGCTAATAATCATCAATAAATACCACGAACCCAGCTTAGCCAGCGACACCATATGCCATCCCGCCTCTTGCCCGGGATAGAGCCATGCTTTGGAAAAGGTCGCAATATTCTCCGCAAACCAAATAAATACCGCAACCAATAAAAGCCCTATAATCAAAGGCATAAAGCGGTGATCTTCATCCGGTTTGAACCAAATAAGCGCGGGCCCATAAAGCAGCGCCGACAATGCAAAGAGACCCAGCCGAATATCAGGAGCGTAATGATGGGTGAAAAAATTCACATAGATTAAAACCGCCAGTAGCGCCTGCCATTTCAGCGGTGGAAAGCGGGTAAACTCAAAATCAAATATCCGCCAAACCCGCGCAATATAACTCCCAACGCAGGCATACATAAAACCGCTAAAGAGCGGCACGCCCGCGACGCGTAACAAGCCGGTTTCGGGATAAACCCATGAGCCCGCATAGGTTTTAAATATCTCCATCGCAGTCCCAATCAAATGGAATGCAAGAATGACTTTAAATTCTTCAAAACTCTCCAACTTCGTCAGCAGCAAGAGAATTTGAATCATCACCGCCATCAGCGTGATGAAGTCATAGCGCGCAAGCCTTGCGCCCTCGGGATAAAATAGAAATGTCCCCACCAGGAGCGCGAGCATCAACCCGCCAAATAAACAGGCCCACGCCTGCTTCACGCCAAAGGATATAAATTCAAATATAAATTGCGTAACGGGGCCGCGCACGAAACGTTCGCGCAGATGCGTTCGTAAAATATGCAGGTGGTCGCGCGGGTTTTGAATCATCAGGTGAACTCAGAATGGGCGAACATCATCACGCCTAATTCTGATTTTTGACTGGCCCGCAATAATCTTCTTTGGCCTCAAGCTTAATGCGCTCAAAACTTTCTAGATTAGGCGCGTAGCGGCGTATCAAGGCAATGGCTTTGTCCCCGTGAACATCGAAACCGCCTTCACCAATCAAAACAGACCGTTTTACTGTAAAGTTTTTATCGGAGAGATCTTTGACGATCACAACATCACTCTTCATATCGAAGATTGTAAGTGATCCATAGCCCTCAGTTTTACCGCCCCTAACCCAAATTGGGCCTTGGGATAAATCTATGAGACAGACGGAATAGGCCAAATCAGGGGACGGGCGCACTATCGTCTGGTTTTTATCCGTAATCATGCGCGGAACAGAAAAATCATTAATCGGAGTGGCTCCGGCGCTTAGTCGCTCATATGCGCCTTTCATCATGACATTCGGGACTTTGCTCAACGTGGCGTGATACCCAATGTATATAGAGAGCAAGAAGACGACTGCTGGAATGATGCGGTGTTTCATGATCCGTCCTCGCAAGTGAGCCGCTTTACAGCAGGCAGAGCTAATCGCGCAGGTTCAGATATGACCCAGTCACTGGGTTTATAAAGGCGTAGCGTCAAATCAAATGCGCCCGAATTGCGCGTTGATAAATCACCATTTTTACTGATGGACACGGAAAAATCCTTAGCGGCTTCAAATTGATCTACAGTAATGGAATAATTCCCTGCATCGCGCGGCAGGAAATCATCTTGATCATATAATGTCACCGACCACCACAGCGAGCCCATTTGAGTCGAGCCTGTCATTGCGTAGGCGCACCCCTCGCGAAGCGCCTGTCCATCCGAATCCGTTGTACGCGTGAAATACACCGCTTCACTGCGCGGCAAGGCCAAAAGGCCGCGGCGCGCAACCATGGCCCGCGTTTTGGGATCAGTGGCCGAAGTCCCAATAGAGTAATCCGCCGTCCACTCCCCTACAAAAACACGCTGGCCAACCTCCGCGCTGGGTATTTTTGCTGAGCCTGTCCAAGCGGTGTAAGCGCCGATAAGCAAGCCTAAAATAATGAGGATGGCATATAATAATATTCTACCAAATTTACTCATAATTATCCCTCAGTCGTTGTCCAAATCGCGAGCTCATTTCCACTCGGATCAACAAAATGAAAGCGGCGCCCACCGGGGAATTCAAACATGGGTACGCTAATTTGCGCGCCCGCAGCTTTTACGGCCTCTAGGCTGGCCTCGATATTATCGGAGTAGAGGATAACGAGGCTACCTTGACGCGAGGGTTGGCGCGCGCCGCTATCAGCGTCAAATCCACCATCAATCCCCGCCCCATTGAAGCTGCTATAGGTCGGCCCGTAATCGGTGAATGCCCAACCAAAGACCTCGCCGTAAAACGCTTTCATCGCGGCCATATCCGCCGCGGGCAGTTCGATATAGTGGATTTTGTGATGGTCGCTCATATGGCGTGTCTATCCTTGCTGCGCGACCGCGAGGCGTAGCCCCTTAATCTCTCGTAAAATTGCGATACGATTTAGTCGCATATTAAACCACAGCTTCAAAGCAATTTGCGAAGAATTTAGAAGCACCGCGGCCCCCGCAAAGAAAATCTGATCGCGCGTAGTCTCCGCGCCAAAGAATTTGACAACACATATAATCAGTAGCGTCCCGAATACTATGATCCCCGCCCACGTCATAATATGCATGGCGCGCCCTGGCCCGCGAAAACTGTTAAATATCTCGGCGTAAAATCCGGTCTCGTCGAGGCTCTTATCAATCGCAGCCGTTTCGTCCTCCGATAGAAGTGTTTTTAAACGTGTATCAATGTCAGTCATAGTTATCTCCATGTGATGTGTAGTAGGATTTGAATGTTTCGCGGATGCGATGAAGCCGTGATTTGACGGTTCCTGCGGCCACTCCAAGCGCCGCTGAAAGCTCAAGGCCCGTTAGGCCATCGACATAAAATAGTTTCAACAGAAGGCGGTCTTGAGCGCATACGGTCGGCGACGCGGCGGCGCACAATTGTATAGGCCCAAGGCGAAAACGAAGCGGGGTCTTTGAGGCGATGAATATTGCGTGCCATCGTTAGCGCCGCGTCTTGCATAGCGTCACGCGCCAGTTCCATATCGCCGCAGCGGCGCAATGCAAATCGCAATAGGCGCGGATGCCATGCCGTGTAGAGCTGAGCGAAAGCCTCGCGGTCACCTAATTTAGCTAGGTCGGCAAGCGCGGCCGTGACCTGCGGCATCAATGATATTACGCGGCCTGTGGTCAAAATGTCCCCTTTCAATGCGTTCTCACCCTATAAGTCGGGCAGATGCATCAAAAGGTTCAAATTATTTTAGATTGCGGCCTTTATCGCCTCTAATGCAGCGTCAGCATTTTCAGGCTGGCTTCCGCCCGCCTGCGCCATATTGGGTTTACCGCCGCCGCGTCCGCCCACTTTCTCCGCCCCGGCATTGACCAGCGTCGCGGCGTTATATGTCCCGACGAGGTCATCCGATACCGCCACAGCGACCGCGACTTTTCCGCCGTCACGCGCGACGAACGCAACAATGCCAGAGCCCAGCCCATCGATCTGTTCATTAAGCATGGAACGCAAGTCTTTACCTGAAACGCCGTCCAGCACGCGAGCAATGACGGATATGCCATTAATATCTTCGGGGCCGGACGCACCGCCTCCGCCGCCTAGCGCGAGTTGTTTCTTGGCATCGGCAAGGTCTTTCTCAAGCTGCTTGCGATCCGCCATCAGGCCCGCAATGCGCGTCGGTACGTCTTCGGGCTTGGCTTTTAGCGTATCTGCCGCCGCGCGCGTTAACGCCGCTTGGCCTTCCAGATATTGACGCGCCGCTTCCCCTGTGACGGCTTCGACGCGGCGAATGCCGGCTGCGACTGCACCTTCGGAGACAATTTTAAACAAGGCAATATCACCCGTGCGCGCCACATGTGTGCCGCCGCATAACTCGACGGAATAGGGTTTATCTTCACCCTGCTCCAGCGGATTACCGAGCGCAAGCACGCGCACTTCATCGCCATATTTTTCCCCGAACAGCGCCATGGCGCCTGCTTCAATTGCGGCTTCAGGGTTCATCAGTTTTGTATCAGCGGAGACGTTCTGGCGAATGACTTCATTAACTTCGTCTTCGACTTTGGCCAGCTCTTCGCGCGTAATGGCCGCGCCGTGAGAGATATCGAACCGAATGCGCTGCCCGTCGACCATCTGGCCTTTTTGGGCCACATGCGGACCCAGAACGCGGCGCAATGCTTCGTGCATAATGTGTGTAGCTGAGTGATTGTTCTTGGTCGTGTGGCGATTGTCTGAATCGACGCTCAGCGTGATTTTATCACCCACAGCAAGCGCGCCTTGAAGCGTGCCAAAATGCGCGTGCAAGTCACCGGCTTTTTTCTGAACATCAGTAATCGTGATCGCTGCGCCGCCCGAT